>CAVRZU010000074.1:0-17320 GCA_963725365.1 uncultured delta proteobacterium
CCACCGTGCTGAAGCCTGGCCAGCAGGTCGCTTTTGTCACCCGCCTGTCCAGCCCGCCTGCTGCAGCCAGGCATCTGGAAGTGCGCTTCAGACGGCCAATGAGGAATATAGTAAGGGGCATTGCGTGACACCGCCACCCATCCTGTTTTCCGCGGAAGAGATCAAGAACGGGTACGGGTGATGGCGCGCACCATCGCCGCGGCCAAGCTGGTGCCTGATGTTGCGATGCCGGTCCTGGTGGGCGGCTTTGTCTTTGCCGCGGATTTGCTGCGAGCGCTGGCCTGGGAAGGCGTGGCGATGGATGCCGCCCGAGCGCTCACTGGATATCGATACGGAATTGGATTTCCTGATAGCTGAACTCTTTATGGGGCACCTTATGCAGAAAAGAGAGGCGTAAGACATGAGCACCGTTCAGATTGCAGGCCGTAGCATAGGCACGGATCATCCTCCGCTTGTCATTGCCGAGATCGGCATCAACCACGAAGGGGATCCCCGCAAGGCTATTCGCATGATTGACGACGCCCATGCTGCAGGATGTGAGTGCGTCAAGTTCCAGTCTCACATTATTGAAGACGAAATGATTCCAAACAATGTCATCCCCGGCAATGCCGGCGAGTCGATCTGGGACATCATGAAACGCTGTGCCCTTAACGAAGAGGAAGAGGCCCAACTCAAGGCGCATGCCGAATCGAAGGGCATGATCTTCCTCAGTACGCCTTTCTCGCGTGCCGCCGCCGAGCGGCTGGAGCGTTTGGGGGTGGCCGCATTCAAGATCGGATCAGGCGAGTGCAACAACTACCCGCTGGTTGAGCATATTGCACGCTTCGGCAAACCGGTCATATTGAGTACGGGGATGAATAGCATGGAAAATATCTCCCGGGCTGTGTCGGTGCTGCGGCGCCATAGAGTTCCCTTCGCCCTCATGCATTGCACAAGCATGTACCCGACGCCCTATAACAAGATTCGTCTCGGCGCCTTGTCCGAGTTACATACCGCCTTCCCCGATGCCGTCATCGGCCTTTCCGACCACTCGCTGAGCAACTACTCCTGCTTGGGTGCGGTAGCGCTGGGCGCCGGACTGCTCGAACGTCATTTCACATCGGATAAGAGTTGGCCAGGCCCCGATATCTCGATATCGATGGATCCTCAAGAACTGCGTGAGTTGATCGCGGGAAGCCGGGCTATCTTCGAGGCGCGTGGAGGACACAAAGACATTCTGGCTGAGGAACAGCCCACTATTGAATTTGCCTATGCCTGTGTTGTAGCTGTTCGAGATATTCAGGCAGGAGAAACTCTCAGTACAGATAATATCTGGGTAAAACGTCCCGGAACCGGTGAAATAAAAGCTGAACATTTCAATGATCTTCTGGGCAAGCGTGCAAAGGTAGCAATAGTCACCAACCGGCAACTCAGATGGGAGATGATCTTGCATGAGAGTTCCGTGCAATAGAGAACACTTGAGTAAAACGGCCGGGGATCGCGCCCGGCTCTCGGGATGTAAGCTGAAATGTGGACCAGCCGCCGGAATGCAACTGCGGTGGGAGGGGAATTTATGAAGAAGCGTCTGCTGTTTCTGACCGGGACGCGCGCAGACTTCGGTAAGCTTAAGCCGCTCATACGCGCTGTGGACGATGACGACAGCTTCGAGTACGACATTCTAGCGACCGGCATGCATATGATCGGGTTATACGGATTGACAGTTGACGAGATTTACAAAGCCGGTTTTAAACGCGCCCGCATCTTCACCTACCAGAACCAGATGGAAGGTGACCCTATGGAAGTAACGCTGGCCAACACTATCCAAGTCCTTTCACGCCATCTGGCTCGATGGAAACCGGACCTGATGATCGTCCACGGCGATCGCGTTGAGACGCTGGCCGGAGCGATCAGCGGTGCGTTCTGCAACATTCGTGTTGCGCACATCGAAGGGGGCGAGGTCTCGGGGACGATCGACGAACACATCCGGCATGCAGTCTCCAAGCTCTCGCACATGCACTTCGTGTGTAACGCCCGTGCCGCGCAACGCCTGGAACAAATCGGCGAAGCACCAAATTCTATCTTTGTCATCGGATCGCCTGACATCGACATAATGCTCTCTAAAGAATTGCCAACTTTGGATCAGGTCCGCGAGCGTTTTGAAATCAAATTCCCGACATATGGCATCGTGCTTTTCCATCCTGTGTTGCCTGAGCTGGAAATGCTCAAGGAACATGCCGAAACGCTGGTGGAGGTTCTACTGCGCAGCCGCCGTCAGTTCGTGGTCATTTACCCGAACAACGATCGGGGCTCTCACCTCATTCTGGAAGCCTACCGGCGGCTCGAAAACAACCCGAATTTTCGCGTCTTTCCGTCTATGCGTTTTGAATACTTCATCAGTCTGCTAAAAGGCGCTCGCATGGTTCTGGGCAACTCCAGCCTCGGCGTGCGTGAGGCGCCTGTTTTCGGCGTGCCGAGCGTCAACATCGGGAGCCGGCAGTGCAACCGCTTTTGCCACGAATCCATTGCGAATGTGAGTCACAACCTCCCGGAGATGCTTCTGGCCTTAAATGAGTGTTGGAACCGGCCGCGCTTCAAGCCTTGCCATTTCTTCGGTGATGGTCGCAGCGCCCGACGTTTCATGGATGCCATACATAACCGTCTGATTTGGAACATATCGCAGCAGAAGTTATTTATCGATCGAGAGCTCATGCCCGCATTCCAGTTCTCATACGCCGCCGGGGAGTTACAGGGGTGACAAGACAAGCGCGATACAGGGATGTGCCTCATGGCTTGATGTTTCACCACTTTCACGGTGGGAATATCCCGATCTCGGAGGGATCTTTGAGCGCCGGGCAGTTTAGGGACATTTTGGTTTATATCGGTTTAGAGCGCATCTGGCGTGCAGACGAGTGGCTGAAGGGTGCAATGGAAGGCACCCTTCCCGATGATGCCGTTTGTGTCACTTTTGATGATGGTTTGTACAGCCAGATTGAAATTGCGTGGCCCGTACTGCGCGAGTTGAACCTGACCGCGTTCTGGTTTCCTCATACCATTGCCCTATCCGGAACGTGCGACCAACTCGAACTTTACCGATACATACGCAACTACTGTTTCGAAGACATTTCGGAGTTTTATTGCCTGTTCGAAACGCTCGCCCGCAAGAGATGGCAACAAGTCATCGAGAGTGGCTTAGCTCGATTCTCGCACGAGGAGTACTTCAAGGAATGCTCCTTTTTCTCTGCAGCGGACAAGCGTTTTCGGTATTTGCGCGACGAAGTGCTGGGCACCATTCATTATGCCATGATTATGGAGCAGTTGCGCGACATGGTGGGAGTCGTGCCGGAGATGGTTGCCGCTGAATTGTTCATTCGCCGGGAAGATTGGCAAGCATTAATTCAAGATCAAAACGTGATTGGTATGCATTCTCACACGCACCCGACCCGATTGGCGGAACTGCCTCTACGAGAACAAGAGTGGGAATACGCTTGCAACAACTCGGTTCTGATGGATAAACTTCAGTATCGTCCAGATAGCGTCGCGCATCCGTGCGGATCCTTTACAGAAACAACCTTGGGTATTCTGAGGTCAATGGGAATTAAAATCGGTTTCTCCGCTAACATGTGCCGACCCGGCGGCAGAGACCTGGAATATCCGCGGCAGAATCACGCCAATATTCTAATGGAGATGACCTGCGGAGTTGCAGCCGAAAGATCGCTGCACACGCTCTAACTAGTGGTTTTCGGAGCCCATTATGGAATTCAGCACCACCGAGCGGGCAACCCGCACTGTATTCGATGGTATCCAAGCCGGCCATGAGGCCCTGCCGGCGTCATTGCAGCGCTTTCGCACGTTAATCACAACCGCCGGGCTGGGCGTTGCCGATGATTTCTTCCACGGCAAGACCTGCGCTGACATAGGTTGCGGCGCAACTGTGAATTCCACGTTCAACCTGCTCAATCTGAACGCCGAATTCGTTCATGCGCTGGATTTAACCGAGAGTTTCATCGAACAGGCCAGACGCGTGCTTACCGCAGAACCTGGTTTCTGCGGGCGGTGGCAGTTGGATGTCGGCAGTGTCGCAAGGCTCCCCTATGCTGACAATAAATTCGATTTTATTGTCTGTCACGGCGTGATCCATAACGTCGAAAACGATGATCTGGCATTGAGTGAAATATACCGCTGCTTGAAACCAGGTGGCATGGCCAACCTGACAGTACTCGGTAAGGGCGGCTTGATCGGGCGACTCGTGATGGAGCTACTCCGCGACGAATACCGGACAAATCCTGAATTCACTGCTTTACTCGATCATGGATTAAATCCTGACTATCTCGCACAACAGATCGACTGGTTAAAGATGCAGGTCGAAAACGACGGATCAGAGTCCTACCGGTTAAGCCTGCAGTTGCTCGACGCTCTCAAAGGATTGCTCGACCATGATTGGATTCTCACACTCCAGGATCGTGTGCAGACTCCGGTTTACCACACTTATCGCGAGGCGGAATTTGAGTCCAAACTGGGCCGGGCTGGATTCTCTGCATGGCGAAGGATTTCGCGCAAGCCTGTCTATCATAACATTCGTAAGATTCTGGCGCCGATGTATTTTCACTACCAGATGCCCTTGTCTCGTCTCCTCTTTCAAGATGGGGCTTTGGTGATGGTTGCGACAAAATAGGTTGAGGATTCCGAGGATGTCTGCAGATATTGATGCGATTTTGGCCGAATTGAGCGGCGCAGGCTGGGCCGATGCTCTTAACGATCTCCCCAGCGAGAAGCTGACCTCGGGCAAACTTCAGAATTTGAGTCTGGCGCTCGAAGAATACCGCGCCCGCAGCATAGTCGTGAGGTCCAAGCCGGCTTTCTTTGTCATCGAACCGACAAACCACTGCAATCTGCACTGCTCACTTTGCCCTACCGGGCATCGTGACCCGGCAGTGCCGAGGGGACGGATGACGATCGAACAATTCAAAGGGATAGTTGATGCTATATCGGAGCACGCGCTGGTTGTGAATCTACTTAACTGGGGCGAACCCCTGCTACACCGGGATTTGCCGAAATTCATCGCATATGCGGATCTGCGCGGACTCTGGCCGGTTGTCTCGTCGAATTTTTCGCTGCCGATTACGGACGGGTTTCTCGGCGGCATACTGGAATCCGGCCTGGGTGTATTACATGTAAATTTGGACGGAACCGATCCCGACACATATGCTATTTTCCGACAGGGCGGCGACTTCCATCGCGTTACCGAGAACCTCCGGCGAGTCGTGCGTATGAAACGGGAACTGGGTCTGAAGTACCCGATTATCGAGACCTCCATGATCGTCTCGCGGTATAACGAGCACCAAATCCAGGCTTCCTTTGAGTTGTCAAAGCAGCTCGGGGCGGACCGGCACAAACTGTCCAAGCTTCAAATCGACCCGAATTCCAGCCTCGACTGGTTGCCGCGGGACCGTCAGCATGCCTATCGGAATTATTTTGATGACGACAGTACACAAAGTTCGTGCCCATGTTCACGGCTGTACACCTTTATGGTTGTCAACTGGAACGGCAATGTGGCTGCTTGCTGCCTAACCTATGATGAAAGAAGCGATCTCGGCAACTGTCTCTCGGTGTCCCCTGACAAAGTGTGGAACAACGAAAACTTCCAAACGGCTCGCGGCGTTTTTTCAATCGGTCCTGACGACCGGCCTTCGGCCCGGACCATCTGTCATATCTGTCGCAACCGGCTGGGCAGTAAGTTGCTATCGCATTACCGCGGCACATTTGCGCTGGCGCTGCCTGGCCTGGAGGACCTTTTGGACGACCCGGCGACAAAGGAGTGATGCTATGAATGAACCTGTTTCAATGGAAACGGTTGCCAAGCTCTACAAGGGTGGCCACAATGTTATGGCCTTCTTCCGAGAACTGAATGGGAGCCAGGAGACCAATACACTGGATGCCATAATGGTCTCGTATGATCTTCAGTCAGGGACTTACACGCGCGCACTTGAGACGACCGCCTATGCCTCTTTCATGGAGCGATTCTCGACCGCGGTCGCTGCGCTCATGGATGGCTTTGCACCCGGGTCTATTCTGGAGGCCGGGGTTGGAGAAGCCAGCACCTTCGCCAACGTCATGATACGCATGAAACGACGTCCGGTTCGTTGCGCAGGCTTTGATCTGTCATGGTCACGTGCATTCTACGCCGCGAAATACGCTCGGAAGTTGAATGTCCAGGCGGAGTTTGTCGTCGGAAATCTGACATCCATTCCATCGCCGGATGCATCTTTCGATGTAGTCTATACCTCCGATGCGGTTGAACCGAATTACGGACGAGAGGTCAACATTCTCAAGGAACTGTATCGTGTCGCACGCAGATATGTCGTGTTGCTGGAACCTTCCTACGAGTTGGGTTCAGATGAAACCCGGTCGCACATCCGAGATCACGGCTACTGCCGGAATCTGCGCGGCTTTGCTGAAGGACTCGGCTATAAGATCGTCGAGCATCGTCTTTTCGATCATTCCTTCAATGAGAAGAGCCAAACCGGTTTGTTAGTTATAGAAAAAGATGCGCCGCCATCTCCCGGCGAACAATGGATGGGTTGCCCTATTTGCAAACGGCCGCTCACGCCGGCTGCGGGACATTTGTATTGCGAGCAGTGCCGACGCATTTATCCTGTCCTCAGAGGCATTCCCTGTCTGCTGGCGGAAAACGGCATACTCGGCAGCAAGTATCTGGAGGCCGATTAAATGATAGGGGCCGCCAAGACATGAGAGGCGCACGATGAATGATTCCGTATTTGGTTACCGTTTCGATGCAAGCTTCGAGTATGAAAACGGATTTTACCTGACCGCAGGCTTGCCGCGATTCTCAAAGTTTCTGAGCCATTACGAGCTATACAAAAAGATTGTGGATCTGCCCGGCCACGTCGTCGAGTGCGGCGTGTTCAAGGGTGCTTCACTCCTGCGCTGGACGGCGTTTCGTGATATTCTCGAGAACCCGTTCTCACGCAGGATTGTCGGCTTTGATAGTTTCGGTCAGTTCCCAGAGACCGAATTTGCGCCGGACCGGAGACTGCGTCAACGTTTCATCGAGGAAGCAGGCAGCCAGAGCCTTTCTGTAGAACAAATGAGGCTTGTGCTCGAAAAAAAGAGCCATCAAAATGTGGATTTGGTACCCGGCGACATTGTGGAGACAAGCGCCGAGTACGTTCGAGCGCATCCCGAGTTAAAAATCGCCCTCCTGCATATCGACACCGACATATACGAACCCGCTCGCGCTGCGCTGGAAGCGTTCTATCCATGCATAGTGCGTCAAGGTTTGCTTGTCTTGGACGATTACGGCACGTTCCCCGGCGAAACCCGGGCGGTGGATGAATATTTCGCAGGAATCGATGTAGCAATCCAGAAGTTATCCATTAGCCATCACATACCGGCGTTCATAGTGAAGCCATAGGCGGCAATCAGAAGGAGGCGTATGCTGTTGTTCACTGCACCTACTGTCTGCAACGTCGAGATTACCGAAGCCTGTAATCTAAGCTGCACGCATTGTTACAACCACTTTCGTCCCGCGGGCGGCACTCGCGAACGAATGACCCCGGAGAACATGGATCGCCTGGTCAACTCCTTGGCCGAGGCCGGTGTCTTTCATGTCATACTGTCAGGCGGCGAGCCTTTCATCAACTTCGATGTGCTCGTTCAAGGCTTCCGATTGCTACGGGAAAAAAACATCTCCTTTAGTTGCAACTCCAACTTGATACTGGCGACCAGGGAGCGCATGCATCGCTTGGCAGAGGCCGGTCTGGATCATATTCTGACCAGTCTCAACTCATGTTATCACGACGTTAATGATTCCATGGTGAATGGTCACAAAGCGCTGGATAAAATCAAGGATGGAATCAGGCTGGCACGGGATCACGGCATTCGTGTCAGCGCAAATATGATTGTTACAAAGGCAAACCGCGATCACGTTTATGAGACGGGCAGGCTCGCAGCGGAACTTGGATGTCAAAAGCTCTTTACCACGCGTGCCGTGCCACCCGAACGCGCAGAGAATCCGCGTCAGACTTCCTTCCACATGGAGCGGGAAGAGGCTTTAGCCATGCTTGAGCAACTCCTGCGTGTGAAGCAGGAGTTCGGACTTATGATCGGGACCCTAGTAAGTTATCCGCTCTGCCTGCTTGGCGACCTGGAACGGTTCAGCGATTTGGTGGGCCGCGGCTGCCCCGCGCAGTCAGGCCATGCAATGAATATAAGTGTGACAGGCCAGTGCACACCTTGTGTTCATCAGAGTAAGAGCGACGGCAACGTCTTCAGAGAGGACATACGCGCAATATACGCGCGGATGCACGCCTGGCACGATGGTACGCACACTCATGAGGCTTGCACAGGCTGTCCGTATCTGGAAATTTGTCGCTCGGGTTGCCGCAGTACAGCAAGTGCGTACACGGGCTCTTTCCAGGGCCCCGATCCCTTAATGATTGGACCACACCACTTTTCCAAGCCCTACGAATTGGTACAGGATCGAAAAATCTTAGAGCGTATTCGCCAGGGCGCTCGCCTGCGAGTGCCCTCGCGGTTGCGGTTTCGCAAAGAGCAAGGCTTCTACCTGCTAAACATTCGCTGGGCCAATACTATTACCTGTCCAGAATCACTCGCACAACAGTTGATCGCGCGTTTAGGAGGGGCCCCATTTACCGCTGCCGAAATCGGTTGGGAAAATGCCGAGACCCTGGCGCAATTATACTGGAAGGACGCACTGGAAAGTCCCGACCTTCAGATGGTAAGACCACTCGATAAGCTAGGCCTGAGCGCAGGCCTCACCGCGTAAAGATCCGGGATGGCGGCGACGCAGCCTCGCCATTATCCCGCCGCTTCGGCGCAAGCTTCGGGTCAAACCGAAGCTCTCTTCAGCCTGCGCGAGGCAGGAGGATAGGAGAAAACAATGGAAGGACAGCTTCGGGCTGTGCCCGGAACGATAGTCTGGCTTGCGCCATTTTATAATCGAAGCGGCTTTGGCGTTGGAGCGCGCACAATTGTCAGCGCTCTCCACAGGGCCGGGGTACCAGTCAGGATCATATCGGTCAATCAGGTAGAACCCGGAATAGATGATTGCGATATGGCTCTGATCAAATCGCTTGAATCAACACCGGTTGTTCCGCCAATTACGGTTATAGTCTCTCACGTGCCCGGCAGAAGTTTGTTGGATTTAAAGTGGCCCGAACCGAACGTCCGCATATTGGCCACAACTGTCTTCGACTGCTGTGCCGACGCCGGGTCGCCTCCCGCCGAAATGCTGGAGGTATGCAGAGAAATGGACCAGATATGGCTTCATGTTGCGGGTGAGAGAGAATCCTTTATTGCTGCCGGCTTTCCGCCCGAAATGGTTCAGACCATTTATTGGCCGCATCACTGGCTGGAAAATCCGGTATTGCCTCCACCCTTTCCAGATACGTCGGGCACAGACAAGCCTTTCCGGTTCCTGAATATTTCGCTTTTTCTGCCACGCCGCAGGTGGGATACCCTCATCGAAGCCTACCTGGAAGAATTCAAAAAAACTGAAAATGTCGAGCTCTATCTGAAAGTCAACTTTCCCTTCTGGCACCCTATTCCCGGCAAGCCCCGGCAAGACCTTTATAATCTTATCGATTCACTGCGCAAAAAAACCGGTTCCGAAGCCAGGATCGCCATTGATGAGGAACTCGGCGCGCGTACGGATATTGTTCGCCTGATCGATAGCTGTAATGTCTATATCTCGACGGATACCGCCGCTACAGCTCCGATCAGTGAGGCGAGGGTAAGACACCGAATGGTAATCTTGCCTGAGGGATCAGGACTTGGTGACATGGGCATCGGCATAGCGGTCGATCCGAATGCGATAATCCCGCTGACGCAGGAGATGCTTTTGTACCAACCAAACCACGCGGGTGGATCCATGCCGCTTCTTCAAGTGCGCGACGTTCGCGAGACCATGCGTCGCGCCTTTGATATGTCTCCGGAGGAGCGGCAGACCAAAGCCGAGCAGGCTAGATATCTGCTAGGCCCATCGGATACCCTTCCAATTATAATAAATGCGATACATTCGGCTTGGGATCACAAGAAAGCATCGGCCGGGGAAACCAAGGGAACAAATGCGGGCAAGCGGATCGCCTGGGAAGGCACACAGCTTGTCAGCCATTCCCTGGCGCTTATCAACAGGGAATTATGTCTTCAACTGATTGACTCGGGCTATGAATTATCGATTATCCCCGGAAAAGAAGTTGACAATATCAGCCCCGATTCCGATCCGCGCTTTAGCAAGATTGTCGAGCGAACCCGAAAACCTCTTTCCGGCAGTACCGATGTGCATGTCAGGCACCACTGGCCGCCTAACTTCGACCCTCCCCCGCAAGGCCATTGGGTGATCATCCAGCCATGGGAGTACGGCAGGATTCCGCAAAGCTGGGTGGAACCCATGTCTACTCTGGTCGATGAGATTTGGGTCCCCAGCACGCATGTCCGGAAGACGTTCATCGCAAGCGGCATCCCCGCAGACCGTGTGCAGCTCGTTCCAAACGGCGTCAATTCCTCTCAATTTCACCCTTCCGCTCAACAACTCCGGATAACTTCGGAAAAGAAATTCAAGTTCCTCTTCGTGGGGGCGGCTATCTGGAGAAAGGGGATCGACATTTTACTGGATGCGTACCGGCAGACCTTTGATTCACATGATAACGTAGCACTGGTCATTAAGGACTTACCGGCCGGGGTATTCTATCAGGACGCCGGCGCGGCCAAAATCATCCTGGAAATCAAAAGGGACCCGAAGGCGCCTGAAATCGTCCATATCGAGACGGTCATCAAACCACAGGAACTGCCCGGGCTTTATACCGTCTGCGACTGCCTCGTACACCCATACCGCGCGGAAGGGTTCGCTCTGCCCGTTCTCGAGGCGATGGCGCTGGGGATTCCCGTAGTAACAACTGCGTGGGGATCAACAGATGATTTCTGCTCTCCTGATTACTCCTATCTCATCCCGGCCACACGAGTCGCGTTCAATCCAAGTGACATCGAGCTTGCCGGCGGTGGGCTGGGTGCTCCAACCGGATTTGAACGCCCTTTGCCGGCTGATGCGGGAAGTCTTTGAAAACCACAGGGCGGCCAGGGACAGGGCTTTGAAATTATCGGAAGATATCAGAGCACAATACGACTGGAAAAATATTGCCGAGAAGGTGAAGGCGCATATTCATCAGCTTGCCCGAAAGCCTGTCCTTAGAGAGCGTAAACTCTAGGACCGTTATTCCACACCTTCCGTCGGCCTGCTTCTCCCAAGGCTCTTGTATTCGATCAGGTCGTCCCTGTATTCAACGCCGTAGATGAACAGCATAATCATGGCGAAACTGAGGATGAGCGGTCCATAGAGGATGCCCTTCAATCCAAAATATTGAACCCCGCCGAGAATGGCCAGAAAGATGTAAAATGGCGACATCTTCGATTTGCCTTTCATAAGAAAGGGGCGGAGGAAATTCTCTATAATTGCGGACGATATTATCGACCACACGGACAGAAAGACGCCTGAATTAACCTGTCCCAGCAAAACCAGATAGATGGTGATCGGAAGCCATACAAGAGAGGTCCCCACAATAGGGATAAGTGAGACTAGCCCCATCATGGTTCCCCAGAAAAGGCCCGGGAAACCGAGGATCTGAAGGGCGATTCCTCCCGCAAGTCCCTGGCAGATCGCGGTAAGAAATGTGCCCAGCAGCACGGATTTAGCAACCACCCTGATGCCGTTGATAATCCGATCTTCCTGGTCAACCCTCAAAGGTATGAAGAAGCGGATGCTGCTCACCATTTCCATGCCGTCTCTGACCAGGTAGAAGGCAACGAAAATCATCACGAAAAAATGCGCCACAAGGCTGGCTACGTTGCTCAGTATGGAGGCGACTTTCCCCAGCAGGAACTGCCCTATGCTCTTGCTCAATGAGAGCAGATCATTTGTTATGTCGGTTTTGTTTACCTCGATGAAAGGCAAGCGCTCGTGCAGTTTGGCCAGGTATTCGTTGATTCGGGGGTCCTGGCTCAGTTGCTGCAATTTGCCTTCCCGAACCCAGTCGTTGGTTTTGTTTACCGTGTCTAACCCCTGGGTCACAAGTGTCGAAGTGAAAACGAAAACAGGGATTGCTATGACGAAGGTTATTATCAATACGATTACCAGGGCTGCCAGGTTTTTTCGTCCTCTGAAGCGCCGCTCCAGGTAGAGTTGCACGGGATTGAAAATCGAGGCCAGCACAATCGCCAGGATAACCGTATCGATGAAAGGAAAAAGGATCAGATATGCCAGGTAAAAAGAAACAGCGAGAACGGCGAGCAGAAAAGCCCTGTAGCCTTTTGTTCGTCCCGCTCGCTGCTGTGTTGTGTCCGAATCTGCCATAGAGACCTCTTACCTGGAAATTGTTCATCGCAGCGGTGGGACCGCCGGCCAGGTTTCGCCACTCAAACCTTCGTCAGCGGCAGGAAAAATCCCCCTGCCATTTCATGGTTTCCGGTCCACCCCGGGAGGAAATGTTCTTCCGCCCTCGCCCGCTTCGCGATGGAGGTCCGATTCGAGCAAATGGATTTCCTTCAGCTTCGCAGGCTGCTTACGGCAAAGAAGCTCGGCCTTCTTAGCGAATTCGAGCGCCTTGCGTTTTTCTCCCTTTTGCTTCCACGCTCGGGCGAGGAGAATAAAGGCTTCACCGTTTCCGGTGTCTAACCTGACGGCCTTCTCGAGTGTACGAATCGCGCCGTCCACTTTTCCTCTGTTCAATTGTCCCCTGGCTTGATTGACTTGCTGCATCGAGGCCTGCCGCCGAGGTGATCCGGTTTCGGCTTTTTCTAATTTAGGCTGCTTCTTTTCAGCCACTGCCCTTTGATGATCCTCAAAATTTTGCGTAAGACTTGAGTCCGGCCCCGGCGCCGAATAACAAAGCGGCGCACAAAGAGCAAAGCTGAAGAAGGCAAAAGCAAAAAGGCAAAAGGCAAAAGGGATAGAAGCCTTGTCCCGGTTCTTACTTTTTACTTGTCTGGAATCCCTCAATCCCTCAATCCCTCAATTTTTCCCGAACAGGCCATTGAATATGCTGTTGTCTTTTCTGACCACTGACCCCTGCATTCTATTGATTGTTATGAATAGTGCAATAACCATTAGGCCTGCTTTCGGATAAAAAATACTCCACCTTCCGTTGTTTGCAGTTGGAAGTCGCGAGTTCACATGAGTCCGCGCAAATAGTTTCCTCAACTATTCCGGGCGGCGGATCGAATTCTTGAGGTTCGATCCACGGCCGCGCCAGGTTCATAAATCGAGCCCACAGGGTTGCCGCACACTGCGCACCACGCAGCCCTGTCGGGCCGTGGTCGTCATATCCCACCCAGACCAACGCCAGCAGGTCAGTCGTATATCCAATGAACCATGAGTCGCCTAAGGCATTTGTCGTACCGGTTTTACCTGCACACTTGAAATCGATGCCGAGTCTTTTCATCCCCTTGGCCGTGCCTCTTTCCACCGCTCCCTCGAGAATGCTGGTTATGAGAAAGGCTTGCGCGGGTGAAGTTACCGAAGAAAAGTCTATATGCCGGCGATCCAGAATGTCTCCATTCTCCGAAACGATCTCCTTGAGCCCAAGCAGATAGGGCTTTTGTCCATCATTGGCCAGCACGGCATATGCCTTGGCCAGTTCAATGGGGGATAACTCGAAAGAACCCAACGCAATCGAGCGTAGATCTCCCGGCGCCGTTTTTATCCCGAAACTTTTGAGCGTCCCGATTATTTCATCCAAACCGGTTTCGAAGGCAAGGTTTGCCGTGGCAGCCTGGAGCGACTCTTCCAGGGCTTGACGGAAATCGACTTTCCCACGATACCTTCCGTCGTGGTTTTTGGCTGTCCACGATATGCCGTTAAGTTCGTAAGGCACGGGCAGATCAAAAAGCCGGTCACAGAGTTTAAAACTCTTGAGAGCAGAGAGATAGATGAAGGGTTCGATAGCGGACCCTGGTTGGCAGCGTCCACTGAGAGCCCTGTTGAAGCTGCTCTCTCCATAATCCCTCCCGCCTGCCAGCGCAAGGAGTTCTCCTGTTCGTGGCTGTAAAGCTATCAAAACAGCCTGGAGCTGCCGGGGGGGGTCCGGCTCATTTGAAGCCGGTTCCCTGCCGCTCTCACTATCGATTTCCCCAAGACCTTCCCGTATCGCCGTTTCCGCAGCGGCCGCAACCTCGGGTTGAAGGGTCGTATAGATTCCCAACCCCTCTGAAACCAGCCTCTCCGGAGCGTATAACTCCTGCGCCTGCAGCCGTACATAGTCCACAAAATAGGGAGCTATGCGTGAGGAGATGGATGCAGGGGCCACCCTCAAGATTTCCAGAAGCGCCGAGTCATATTCGGCGAGCGAAATTTTGCGAAGCGCGAGCATCCGCTTCAATACCAGGTTTCTGCGCTCCAGGGCGGCCTGGCGGTTTACAAGCGGTGAATAACTGTTGGGCGCCTCTTATCATCCCGGCAAGGGTGGCGGCCTCAGAAAGGGTCAGGTCCTCGACATTGCGGCCAAGGTAATATTCGGAGGCTTCGCCAATTCCGTGGATGGCAACACTGCCTCTTCTTCCCATATAGATTTCATTCAGATACATCTCCATTATGTCATCTTTTTTATAAAGGGCTTCAAGGATGAGAGACATGGAGAATTCGAGGAATTTTCTTCGAAAAGTTCGTTCGGATTCCAGGAAGTAGTTTTTTACGAGTTGCTGGGTGATCGTGGAGCCGCCCTGAACGACGCGGCCCGCTCTGAAATCGGCCAGCATCGCCCGAAGTATTCCGAAAAAATCAACTCCACTGTGTTCGTAAAAGCGGTGGTCCTCGATTGCCATCACAGCGTCGATCAGAATGCTGCGGGACTTGCCGGATATTGATAAGCATCCTGCTTTCGCGCTCCGGGCCCATAGAGGCGCGCTATTTCCAGCGGCTCCAGCTCAAGAAACGAAATCTCTTCATCTCGGATGCGTATCGCAGACGATCCTGTTTTGCTCAAAATCGAATTCTACGAGCTGTGAGGGCAGAAATAGGCCCGGAAACTCGAAATCCCTCAAGTGCGCAATCAGAGAGTACTGTTCGATGACTTGAACTCGCCGGCGAGCACCGGTTCTTTTGAGGCCTCTTTGTAGCGGCGCTCCTCGAGCATATGCCTGAGCCGGCCAAGCGAAAGCGCCTGGCCGCGATAGAGCGTGACAGTCGAGGAAAAAACCCGCGCCGGCACGCTCCACCGTCTAGAAGAAAACCGGTTCGTGATTTCGTTGTAAAGATAATATGAGAACCCCGCGGCAAATAAGAGCGAAAGAAACAACAAGAGCGAAGCGCCCCAGAATATGTAATTTCGCCGCCTGGGTTTGTTGTAAAAAAAACTCTCACCCATCACCCCTTACTCCAATGCCGTTCACTTAAGAACAAATTGATTCAAGTGTGGGCTGGCTGCAAAGGCCGCCCCACATAACCTTGAACCACGTTAGCGAACAGTATTCCCCTTACCCGCGTAATCTATCGAACCTCACGACGCATTCCACATGCGGCGTATGCGGAAAAAGGTCAATTGGCTGTACCTCTTTTATATCGTAGGCCTCGAGAAGAAGGGCCGCATCCCTGGCAAGACTTGCCGGATTGCACGAGACGGCGATAATTCGCTCCGGCCGGGTCTCCAGCAGCGCTTTCACCACTTTCGGATGCATTCCGGCCCTGGGAGGGTCCACTATGACAACATCAGGCCTTCCCATCTGCGCGGCCTTTGCGATCACGTCTTTCAAATCGCCTGCCAAAAAGGAGCAGTTGCCGATATTATTTATCCGGCAGTTCTCGTGCGCGTCATGAACGGCATCTTCGACCAGTTCGATTCCAATAACGCTTTTTACAAGCGAAGCGATATATAGCCCGATGGTTCCCGTTCCGCAATATAGATCCCAGACATTTTCAAAACCCTCGAAGCCGGCGAGCCGGCTGACAGTGTCATAAAGGTTCTTCGCCCCGAAGGTATTAGTCTGGAAAAAGGAGTTTGCGGATATCTGGAAACGCAGCTCCCCGAATTTTTCTTCGATGAACCCCTGGCCGAAAAGGATGCGGCTCGAATCTCCGACAGCAACCTGAGAGTTTTTATCATTTGTGGAATGGATAAGGGTCGTAACTCCAGGGAATTTCGATAGCAGATGATCTGAAAGCCGGTCTATAGTTCTGTCTTCATGTGGATTTGCCGAAGTGATCAGGTGTATCAGCATCTGCCCGGTGCTCTTTGCCTCCCTTATGACCAGAAAACGCCAAAAGCCCAGGTGAGTGCGGATATTGTAGGCCGCAAGGCCGCTTTCAATCGCCCACCTGCGAACCTCACGCAGGATAGCCGAGGACTCCTGTGACTGGAGCACGCAATTGTCTATGTTGCATACCTTGTCGAACAGCCCCTTTACATGCAGACCAAGCGCAAAAAGGGATTCGCGCGAAAATTCCCGGTCGAGTTCCTCGGCAAGCAGCCAGCGCCTGTCGGAAAAAGTAAACTCCATTTTGTTTCTGTAGTGCTGAGTCTCCGGAGAGGCAATGATCGGGGCGACTTCAGTTTCCCCCGCTCCCGCAATATGCCCGAGACACTCGACGACATGGGCCCTTTTCCAGAAAAGTTGAGCCTCATACGATATATCCTGCCAGCTGCACCCGCCGCAAATCCCGAAATGCGGACATACAGGCGCCCTGTAGTCGGGCGACTGGGTCAGCGTCTCAATTACCCTCGCCTCGGCGTAATTTTTTTTCTTCTTCGTTATCAGGGCTTTTACCATTTGCCCGGGCACCGCGTGGTTCAAAAAGACCACGAACCCGTCCACTTTGGCTACAGCTTTGCCCCCAAACGCGAGCTTCTCAACCTGAAGCTCGATCTGCGTTCCTTTGGTTATCTTTTCCATACGTTCATCCATGTCTTACATCTTATCCGAAGCGCATTAAAATGGAAACGAATCACTGCCGTCCTTGACCAGGCGCACAGATTTGGGATATCTTCATAGACTCTCCCTTAAGCGACGGGGAGTGCGGGGTGAGATCCAGATCTTCCCGCTACGCCCGACTAACTTGGGGTGTAAGTAAGGCATGGAGATTCGTGTGAGGAAATTTGCAGCTGTCCGTGTTGTCAAAGCAGTTGCCTTGCGGAGACTTCTCCGGGCGTAGAGGCACGTGTCAAGTGACGAGTGATCTTGATCTGAACACAACGAAATAAGGAGTAACAATTACTTTCAGATTCATAGTTTTTGTTCTGATCACGGAAGCCCTGTACTATAGTCCTCTCCATGGTATGCAGAAATCACGCTAACTGGAGGATCTCGAACTCGAGTTCGT
>CAVRZU010000075.1:0-17438 GCA_963725365.1 uncultured delta proteobacterium
TTGGCCAGCAGTGCGCCGGGAAAGTTCCCCAGTCCCCCCAGCACTGCGGCCCCGAAGCCCTTGAGGCCCAGCAGGGCGCCGCGGTCGTACTCCATGAGCGACATCGGGGTGATGATGACCCCGGCCGCCGCGCCGATGGCCGCGCTTAGGACAAACGAGACGAGCACCATCAAGCGGACATTTATTCCGACCATCCGGGCGGCGTTTGGGTTATCGGCACAAGCGAGCATGGCTTTGCCGTACACGGATCGATGGAAGAAAACGCTCAACCCGATCACGACCAGGGCGCTCACGCCAAAAATCCACAGCGCCTGCCGCTGTATCGCCGCCCCCCAGATAACGATCGGTCCTCCCGAACTGAATGCATGCAGGCCGTAAGGGTCCTTACCCCAGGCAAACATGGCAGTGCCCTTGAGCAGGATGGAAACAGCAATCGTTATTATGATCAGCGACAGAACACTTTTGTCTCGGGCATTCCGGATAACCAGGCGGTCCATTGCATAGCCGATGCAGCCGCCGGCGGCAATCGCCGCGAAGAAAGCAATCAAAAGGGGAAGATGAAGGGTGCCTGCGAAAAAAACGGCAAACAGTCCTCCCAGCATTACGAATTCACCCTGAGCGAAATTGATGATTTCTGTAACATTGTAGATGATGTTATAGCCGATCGCCACCAGGGCATAAATTCATACCGATGGTGAGCCCGCTTACCGTATACTGGAGCAAATCGGTCCCCAGCAAAGGTCCTGACGCCATTGCACCCCCGTTCCCATCCGCGTTTTTCTCCAACACTTTTACCGTAGTTTTAGGTAAATGACATACGATTGCCGTTTTGTCCAGTGTTCGGGGTGGCTGGAAGCATTCGCAGCAACCAAAAGCCTGGAAGCGATTCACCCCCGGCCCGGAAGCACTGCAGGGGCAGGCTGCGAGAACGCAGAGATCGCCGAGAAAAGACTCTGGCATTCTTACTGAAATCTCTGCGCTCTCTGCGATCTCGGCGGTGAAACGTCTTTTGTCTTTCCTTTTCGTTCTTCCTCCGCGTCGCGTGAACAATTTCATCCCTGCGGCCCATAAAGCCGAAAAAAATAAGAATAATTGGGCACTTGCCATTTGAAACAGGGGAGGTTTAAATCCGGGGACACAGTTTTGACTAAGTCTGCACCCCAGCAGGGTGCTGAAAAAGGATTGAAATTCCCACTTTACAGTAAAAACCTCGTGGGAACGTCACCCCGGCGAAGGCCGGGGTCCAGTGTTTTTGTTCGTAAAATCAAATAGTTCAAAAAAGCTCTAGATTCCGGCATCAAGATCGACCGTGGCCCCACGAAGGAGCCATTGGGTTGCGGCCGGGTTGTCAATCGCTGGAATGACGAAATCAGCCGTCTTTTTAGGGTTCTTTTCCCACCAGCAGGCCCTTTTTCAGCACCCTGTTGAGGGAACTGAAAATATAATAGTGCGACATAATGCAATCACTTGCAACAATGTTGCACTGTGCGGTCTGTGCATCTAACCTTTTAAGTTCATTGCAGGCCTTTGGATTTCTTAGAAATTGCTCGTTTGAACCGTTGCGGATTGTTGCACCAAAAATGGCGGCGTCTCGGGCCAAATGAATCCCAAACCAGCAAGTTGTTGACTTTACGGTTATTTTTTCATAAGAAGCTATATGGCACGTTTAGTGCTTTCGAACGAAACGGAAGGGGGGCGGTGTCCACGATGCCGAGGTAGCCGGTGAGGACATTCAATTTTTTTATTGGAGGTCCTCTGTTCGCCATGAAAACGAATGCCGGCCCGATCATCATTTCGCATCATGCAGATGTACAAGAGAAGGTTCCAGGACTGGCGGTTTATGAGCAAAGCAAATCCGGCCGTTGAAGGGAAAAAGGTCATCCTCATCGTCGATGATGAACTCGATATGAGGACATTTCTATCGACCTTGGTCAAGATCAGCGGCTATGATCCCGTTTTGGCAAAAGACGGCACCGAAGGGATCAGCAAAGCGTACGAAATCAGACCCGATCTTTTGATCCTGGATGTTATGATGCCTGGTGAAGGCGGGGTTATCATGTATTGCAACATGAGAACCGATCCCGAACTTAAGCAAACGCCGGTCATAATGCTTTCCGCTGTAGCAAAGAACGCATTTTTTCACTACCTGAGCATGCTCAACATCAGGCTGGATGAATCTGTTGCTTCCCCGGAGGCTTATATAGAGAAACCGCCGGATGCCGAAAAACTGATGGAACTGATCCATAAAATTCTAGATAGTTCCATCCGGAAACTCCGGATGTGACACTTACAGTTTCCAATTCGGAAAGAAGGCATTTTTCGTCATGGCAAGGAAATCGAGGGTTTGCGCGGAGGCGTACCTTTGTACGCCGCACAAGCAAACTCGAAGATTGACGCCGCCAGGGCGGAAAAGGACCCTTTCCGGATGGAAACTAGATACGAAGAGTCGCGAGTCACAGGCCCGGTGCCTGTGACCCGATAGTTTTTACCCCGGGCTCATTTAAGGAGAAAAAGCTGATGAATCTGTCAGGCAACTGGGATTGGCAGACAGGAAAGAGGATAATTGCAGAGTTCGATTCCTGGAAAGAGAAATTCCCTCAGGTTGACGAACCCTATGCCAGCCCCGATGGAGAAATAATTGCCGCTGCAGTAAGGACCGAAGACGATTCCATGAATGTTTGCTCAAACGGCGAGCTATGGGAAAACGGCTTCGACAGGATTTGGTACCCAAGGTTTGCACCGGACAATCGTTTGACCTGTCTGGTTTCGGAGTCGGGGGAGTGGACCCTGGCCGTTGATGGAGAACCCTGGGAAGAACGGTTCGAATTTGTGTGGAATACTCAATTCGGAGCAGCTGGCAAGACCATAGTCGCCTCCGCGGTTCACAGCGAAAAAAGGTATGTGGCCCTTTGCAACGGGGCTTCCTGGGAAAATGGGTTTTTGTTCATGACCCAGGTGACGGCAGGACCCGGACAAGATGTGGCGGCTGTGGTCCAGACGGTTCCGGCCAAGGAGCGGGAAATCGAAAAATTCCAGAAAGGGTCCTTTTCCATCGCAGTAAACGGCGAGGTCCGGGGGGATCTTTTCGTAAACGTCTGGGACCCGGTTTTGGATGCCGGCAGTTCGCGGGCCGCCGCTTGTGTGAGAAAAACCCTCTATGACTATTCGATAGCGGTGGACGGGGTGGCATGGACCGCGAACTTTCAGTCCGTATGGGCCCCGAAATTCAGCCCGGTTGACTCTTCGGTTACCGCGCCGGTAAGGGTCGGCGGCAAATGGCATATTGCCCGGGACGGAGAAACGATCTGGAACAGGAGTTTTGCCTCGATCCTGGACCATCGTTATGGCCCCGATGGAAAGATAGCGGCGATCGTTGCGCCAAAGTTCGGGAGGTGGACGGTTGCCGTGGATGGAGAGCCCTGGGGCGTTTCCTTCGGGGACTTGGCAACCGACCTTGCTCTCAGCCCTGCCGGAAACTCTGCTGCATGCGTGGGCAGGGACAATGGAAAGTGGCTTATCTGCGTGGACGGGAAAACCTGGGAAGGCCGTTTCGACATGGCATGGACACCTGTTTTCAGCCCCGACGGAAAGCATGTGGCGGCGAAGGTCGAAAAGGATGGCGCCTATTCCGTCCTGCTGGACGGCTCCCTCATTGATGGGCCGTTCGCAGCGCTTTGGGACCCGGTCTTCAGCCCCGATGGCCGAAATCTCCTCATCCGGGGCATCGGGACCGGGCAAGACCGGGGCAGGTACTTAAGAACTGTTAAGGCAATCTAGCAAATTATCAAAAGCACTGCGAAGGAGTGACAATGCACTCTCTATATTATCTGGTAAGCGGCCCTCTTGTGTGGGTTTCAATCGCTCTTTTCCTGGGCGGCATCATCTACAGGGTAGTGTCGATGGCGAGACTTGCCCGGAAAAAAGATATATTCGTATACGAATACTGGAGCCCCTATTATGCACTCCGATCGATTCTGCACTGGATCGTGCCGTTCGGGTCGGTGAACATGAGACAAAGGCCTGTGATGACGGTAGTGACGTTCCTGTTTCACATCTGCCTGCTGGCGCTGCCGCTTTTTGTGTTCGCACACGTGATACTGTTCAAAGAATCCTGGAACGTGAGCTGGATCACTCTGCCCGATACAGCCTCCGACCTGATGACCATCATCGTGATCGGCGCCTGCGCTTTCTTTGTCGGGAGGCGGCTTTTTGTGCCTGAGGTAAAATTCCTTACCAGCCCGTCCGATTTCCTGGTCCTGGCAATCGTCGCGGCGCCCTTCATATCGGGTTTCTGGACTTATCACCAGTTTGCGGGCTACAAGGCGGCCGCCATTCTGCACATGTTCTCGGGAGAAATAATGCTTGCCGCGATCCCGTTTACGCGGCTTAGCCATATGATCTTTTTCCCGTTTACAAGAGGTTATATGGGTTCGGAATTCGGGGCGGTCAAGCACGCTCGCGACTGGTAAGTCCATTGCGCACAAGGCGCGATTCTACACCCATGAGCGCAAAAGGCGCGCTCTTACATCAAAAGATAAAGAAGGAAGGCCCAAATGAACGAACATCCGGAAAGTTCGGCTCCCAAGTCCGAGCGGAAGATCATAGTAGAACCGGGCGTCGAAAGGGGCATCGCGAAGCTCACGCCCGAAAAAATAGAGAAAACAATCCGGGCCGTTCTGAGCGCCGAAGCCGGTGCACGGTTCAAAACCTACATCGATACCTGCGTTCACTGCGGACTTTGTTCCGACGCATGCCATTTTTTCCTCTCCCACGACAGGGACCCTCTATTTGGCCCGGCCGCAAAGCTCAAACAGACCATTTGGGAAATCGTGAAAAAAGACGGCAAGGTGGATGCCGACTTTTTGAGGAAAGCCGTGGAAGTCGCACACTCGGAATGCAACCTGTGCCGGCGCTGTTCGATGTACTGCCCTTTTGGCATCGACATTGCCTACATGATCATGATGGTGCGCAGGATAGTCCACAAATTGGGACTCACTCCACAGAACATGCAGGACACCGCCCACAGCCATTCCGCGACGTACAACCAGATGTGGGTCAAAGAGGACGAATGGATCGATGCCTTGCATTGGCAGGAGGACGAAGCCAGGGAGGAATTCCCGGGACTCAGGATACCGATCGAGAAGGAAGGGTCCGATATTTTTTATTCGGTTATCGCTCCCGAACCTAAGTTTCGCGCGCAGTTGATCTACCAGGCCGCCGCGATAATGCACGTAGCCGGAGCAAACTGGACAATGCCGGCAACCCCCGGATGGGACAACAGTGACATTTGCATGTTCACCGGGGACCACGAAATGATGGGACGGCTGAAGAAGGTCCATTTTGAAACCGCCTTGCGGCTCAAGGCAAAAAGAATAGTCACGGGTGAATGCGGCCACGCATTCCGCTCTGTCTACGACATGGGCAACCGGTGGCTGGGCTATAAGATGCCCCCCATACCGGTCGTCCATGCCGTGGAGTACTATCATGAACTTTTCGAACAGGGAAAAATCAAGGTCAAGAACAAGTACAAAAAACCGGTGACCTTTCATGACCCCTGTAACATCTCGCGCGGAATGGGGCTCCACGAGAAGGCCCGCGAAGTGGTTCGCGCCACATGTGAAACGTTCATCGAGATGGAGCCCAACCGGGAACACAACTATTGTTGCAGCGCGGGAGGAGGGGTAATAAACTGCGGTGCTCCTTACAAAATCAAACGCGTTGAGGGTAACTCCATCAAGGCCGATCAGATGAAAGCGGTGGCGGCAAAAGGCGCCCAAGTGGTTATAGCGCCCTGCCACAACTGTCACGGTGGTCTGGAGGACATTCACGAAAGCTACGGCGTCCACATGGAGATCAAATTCCTTAGCGACATCATCTATGAAGTGATGGAAAAACCCGGTCAGGAGTAAGGAGATTGCCGATGAACAAAAGATTTCGATGGGGATACCTGGCCGCTGCCCTGGCCGCAGTTATTTTCGTTGCTTTTTCCGGCTACGCCCAGGAAGATGTCAAGAAGGTAGATGACAGCGCTTTCAGCCATCATGTTCGCCCCGCCGTTCCCTTTGACCACGATGCTCATAATGAAAAGGCCGGGATAGAGGATTGCAGCACCTGCCACCACGTGTTCAAAGACGGCAAGAAGCTGGTGGGAGGCTCTTCGGAAGGCAGGCCGTGTTCCGAGTGCCACCTGGCTAAAGGCGATAATTCGATGGATCTGATCAAGGCATATCATGACCAGTGCAAGGGATGTCACATGGAGAGGGAAAAGACACGTCACCTGTGCTGAATGTCATCCGAACAAGTGAACCGGCGCCAGGTATCGGGAAGACCAGGGCCTCCCCAACAAGGGCCTCCGATACCCGGCATTTGATATCCGAACCGTCAGGAGAGATGTTACCATGGCAAAAAAGATAATGGTGGTAGATGATGACCCGGTGATCGTCAAGTACATAGTCGCGCTGTTCCGGGATAATGGCTATTTGACCTCGCGGCAAGCAACGGATTGGAAGCCTATGAGATGCTGAAGCAGCAGAAGCCCGATCTCAGAACCCCGGACCTGGAGATGTCAGAGGAATGGGGACCGAAGTTTTATCGCAGGCTCTCCAAGAAGAAGAATTCAAAGACATAACCGGGTGGTGGTGGTCAGCGGGCTGGCGGGACGCCGTCTTTCTATCGGGAAGGCGGTGGCTTACCTGGGAAAGCCTTTTGAACCCGCGGAACTCCTCGATGTGGTGAAAAAGACGATCGGTGCATGAGCGAACCAATTCTTATCGTAGACGATGAAGAAGCCGTCCGGGAGATGCTGGCCCTTTTGCTCTCCGATTCCGGATTTCGGGTTTTCACCGCGGAAAACGGAAAGCAGGCCCTGCAGATAATTGGCGATTACCGGCCGCAGATCGTGATTTGCGACCTCAAGATGCCGGGCATGAACGGCATTGAACTGCTCAGACGCATAAAGACGGAGGCCCCCGATACCGAAATTATTACGATGAGCGGCCATGGCGACATGGAGCTGGCCGTCCAGAGCCTGATATTCGAGGCGGCGGATTTCATCACCAAGCCGGTCAACGGTGAGGCGCTTGAAATCGCCCTCGAAAGGGTCCACGAAAAGATACGCACCCGTGCGGCACTGAAGGAATACACCAGAAATCTCGAAAGACTGGTAAAGGAAAAATCCGAACGGCTCCTGGAGACAGAAAAACTGGCGACCCAGCGCTATCAGCAGTTGGCGCAAAAATTCGAACAGCTCTTCGACGAGGTCCCATGCTATATTTCAGTGCACGACACGGACTATAGGCTAACAGCGGTAAACCGGCGCTTCAAGGAGGATTTCGGCGACTGCACAGGCTCCCGGTGCTTCGAAGCGTACAAGAATCTGAGGGAACCGTGCATTGAGTGCCCGGTCATGAAAACCTTCAAAGACGGGCAGCCCCACCACTCTGAAGAAATTCTTATTTCCAAATCCTTCGAGCAGTTAAACGTTCTCACCTGGACGACGCCCATCCGCGACCCGGACGGCGAGATCACCCAGGTAATGAGCATGTCACATGACGTAACCAAGGTCCGAAAGCTTCAGAATCATCTATCCTCGCTGGGTTTGCTTATCGGCACTATTTCTCACGCGGTAAAGGGCCTTCTGACCGGTCTGGACGGTGGGATGTACATGGTGAACTCAGGGTTTACCAAGGCAGACAGGCAGCTTGTAAGCGAAGGCTGGGATACCGTCACCCTGGTTGTCGGGCGGCTCCGAAAGTTGATCATTGATATCCTCTACTATGCCAAGGAACGGGAGTTGGAATGGGAAGAGGCGCCGGTGCTGCGTTTTTCCGAGGAAGTGGCATCCACGATAGAATTCAAACTGGCGGCCCAGAAAATTGAGTTCGTGCGTGACTTCGACCAGTCGTCCGGAACTTTGGAACTCGATCTGTCGCTGGTCCACTCGGCCCTCATGAATATCTTTGAAAACGCAATCGAAACCTGCATCGAAGACAAGTCCAAAACTGATCACAGGATAATTTTCCAGGTTGAAGGGGACCAGGATTCGGTCTTTTTTCACGTCCGGGACAACGGCGTGGGAATGGACACCGAGACCAAACAAAAGCTTTTTACCATGTTCTTTTCGTCCAAGGGACAAAGGGAACCGGCCTGGGGCTCTTCGTCTCAAACCAGGTAATCCGCCAGCATGGCGGGACCATCAATGTCCAATCCGAACCGGGTGAAGGGTCCTGTTTCACCATAAGACTTCCCCGCTCGCGGAGATAGGCCTCCAAAAATCACTTGTAAATAAGCGCCTTGCTCACACGCTGCGCCACAATTTCCCAATTCAAGCCGGCAATCCCGACAGGCTTGCCCCTCTGTTTCGATTTGAAGACCTCTGAGTAATTTCCTATTAAAAAGATAATCAAAGAATGTGTATAATAAGTGGCGGTGGGGTGGCGGCATTCGCGAGATCCGCCTTGACGGTCAGGTTTCGATTCCCGGAATAAGATGCAGAGATGAAAACCAAGCTCCTGCTAGTTGACGAAGGGGAAGGCGTTAGGAAGGCCTTAGGCATTTCATTACAGGAAATGGGCTACCAGGTTTACACGGCCGAAAACAGTGAAGCTGCGCTGGAGTTGTTCACCAGGACCGATATCCCTGTCGTTTTGATCGATATAAAAATGCCGGGAATGGACGGGGTAGAGCTGTTGCGGAAGCTCAAAAGAGAAAATCCCGACACGGAAGTGATCATGATCGCGGATCACGCGGACCTTGATCTCGTTATGAGGAGCCTGAAATTCGAAGCGGCTGATTTCATAACCAAACCGGCCGATAACGACATCCTCCGCGTGGCACTGAAAAGAGCGGCTGAGCGCATCTCGAGGCGTCTCCAGCTCAAGGCGTACATGGAAAACCTGGAACGGCAGGTCGAGGAGAAATCCAGGGAACTCTCCAGGGCTGAAAAAATGGCGGCAATCGGAGAAACGGTCGCAGAGCTTTCCCATACCATAAAGAACATCGCAAGCGGGCTCAAAGGAGGCATCTTCGTCCTGGAGAAAGGAATGGAACTTGCCGACACGGGCTACCAGCGTCAGGGCTGGGAAATGGTCAAGGGAAATGTCGATAAAATCACAAACCTTTCCCTCGACCTTCTCAACTATGCGAAGTTGACCGACATCAAATGCCATATGTGCAATCCAAACGTGCCGGCCGCCGAGGTGGCCAAGCTTATGACGCCATTGGCGGTCCGGCATGGTATTAATTTGAAGATGGAACTGGCCGACAACCTCGCTGAGCTCACCCTGGATCCGGAGGGCATTCACCTGTGCCTGATGAACCTGGTGAAAAACGCCATGGACGCCTGTTTGGAAGACGAGGACTGCGAAAGCCCGAAAACGATCATCCTGGGCACCGCCAGGGCGCTGAACGGGGGCGTCGAATTCCACGTCACCGACAATTGTCTGGGGATGGACAAGGAGATCACCGGCAGAATATTCCAGTGTTTTTTCAGCACGAAAGGGACAAAGGGGACAGGGATCGGTCTCATGCTGACGAAGAAGATCGTCGATGCCCACCGGGGTTCTATCTCAGTACAGTCGGAAAGAGGCAAGGGTTCCAGATTCACCATCAAGCTTCCGGGGATCATCAATGATTGACCTTCCGCAACAATACAGCCAACTCTGCGCTCTGCTGGATAATTTCCTCGTGGGGGTCATCACGGTTTCGGCAAGCAATGAAATCGTGTCGATCAACAAATCGGCTGAAGCGATCATCGGCTGCAAAGAGAGCGAACTCGTCGGGAAAAGTTGTAGCAACACCTTTGTCCGGGAGCTTTGCGGAGGCGAGTGCCGGTTCGGGAAAACATTTCATCTGCAAGAGGAGCAGGGGCGCACAACCGCCTTTCAGGGCCGTTCTATAACTACTGTTGTGTCCCCGCTCGCAGATCGGGGAAAAACCGGACAGGGATGCGTGGTTGTCATTCAGGACCATTCGGCTTTCAAAGAACTGATAGACAGGGTGAGGAATGAAGACCGGCGGCTTAAAATCATCCTGGACAACCTGGACATCGGGATACTTACCGTGGACCGGGGGGGCCACATCACCTTTTTCAACAGCATGGCCGAAGCGATAACCGGCTTCTCCCGGGGAGATATCCTGGAAGGCGGTTTGAGACTATCTTCGGTGCGGAATCCTCCAGGGAAATCTCACTGCTCAAGGAGACCATTGCAGACGGGAAGACCAGATCGGACGAAGAGGGAGAACTCGTCACCCGGGAGGGTCGCAAGGTCCCCGTCCGCACCAATCACCTGGCCCTCAGGCATGAGGACGGCCGTATTGCCGGAGGCCTGGTGACCATAACGGACCTCTCGCTGGTATACGAGTTGAACAGCGCCATCAAAGAGCGCTACACCTTTTACGACATAGTCGGAAAAGACCCGGCTATGCAGAAGATTTTCGACATCGTCCCCGTTATTGCCTCAAGCGATTCCACCGTGCTCATTACCGGCCCTACCGGAACGGGAAAAGACCTGCTCGCCAGGGTAATCCACAACCTCAGCGCCCGGTCTGAAAAACCGATGGTCACCGTCAACTGCGCAGCCCTTCCCGACAATCTCCTCGAGTCCGAGATGTTTGGATACGCAAGGGGGGCTTTTACCGGGGCCGAACGTGATAAGCCCGGCAGGTTCCAGGAGGCCGAAGGGGGGACCATTTTCCTCGACGAAATCGGCGAACTTCCCCTGAGCCTTCAGGCAAAGCTCCTCCAGGTACTCGAAAAAAGGGAGTTCTACCCGCTGGGGAGCAGGAAGACCACCAGGGTCAACGTGCGTATCATTGCCGCGACCAACCAGGACCTGGAACAACAG
This sequence comes from uncultured delta proteobacterium, assembly GCA_963725365.1. Classification (GTDB taxonomy): domain Bacteria; phylum Desulfobacterota; class Syntrophobacteria; order Syntrophobacterales; family Syntrophobacteraceae; genus SbD1. The sequence continues at coordinate 10,845 of CAVRZU010000075.1, forward strand.
GCAAAAGAAAAACGCTTTCGTGAAGACCTTTATTACCGCCTGAATGTTATTAACCTCAGGCTGCCGGAATTAAAGGAAAGAAGGGCCGATCTGCCTCTGCTGATCCATCACATCTTAAACCGGATTTGCGCCAGGAAAAAATTCAAGCCTGTCAAGATTTCCGAACAAGCCATGGAAGCTCTTCTCTGCTATGATTATCCCGGAAACGTCAGGGAGCTCGAAAATATTCTGGAGTACTCCGTACTCATCTGCAGGGGCGCGCAAATCGAAGTGAGCCACCTGCCCGTCTCAATCGTAAAGTACTCGGCCTACATCCCCTCTCCAGTGCTCAATGCCCCTGTGGCAGGAATCGAGGACGAGGACGAGCGGCAGCGCATCCTGGCCACGCTCAGACAGAACGACTGGGGCCGGGCAAGCAGCGCAAGGGCGCTAAAGATCGACCGTGCGACCCTGTGGCGCAAGATGAAAAAATACGATCTCCTCTGAACAGATTTTTCAGCAAAGAATACCATAAGTTGCTGATTTATTTCTTGCCACCACCGCATTTTGACATTAAAGTCGTGGGAAGGGACCAAACCAACACAATATGGAAGGATTTGAAAAACTATGCCTCAAGGTACTGTGAAGTGGTTCAACGATCAAAAGGGCTTCGGATTTATCACGGTTGAGGGTGGCGGAAAAGACGTTTTTGTTCACCATAGCGCCATTGAAGCCTCCGGCTTCAAGAGCCTGCAGGAAGGCGATCGTGTAAGTTTCGAAATTGAGCAGGGCGCCAAAGGACCGTCGGCGGTCAGGGTAAAGAAGCTCTAACTGCTCAATCAAATGAAGTGAATTCCAGGGGCTGGAGAGCAATTTCCGGCCCGTCTGTTTATGGCCCGAGCAAATCCGCGCCGGATTTCGGTAGGGCTGATTTGCGTGTAAATCCAAAGGAGAACCATTAATGGCTATGAAAGTCGAAATCAAAGACAACAAACTCTACATAGAGATCGATCTGGAAGAACCCACGCCGTCTTCGTCCGGCAAGACCCTCGTAGTGGCAAGCACCCGAGGCAATACTGTTACTACCGCCCTGGTAAAAGGCAAGCCGGTTACCATAGGGTTGAATGCATACATCAAGCCCTGATCGGAAGAGATGGGGATCTTCTCTCTTGTCATATACAACGCTCAACCGGGGTTTTCAGCCCCGGTTTTTTTATCACCATATTATGTTCGACATCTTCGGTTGGATTTAGATATATCCCCCCTCAGCATAAGCCCATGCTAATGTCAGAATGCTGCCCGCCACATTATCCCTGCGCTCATTCCTGCAGGCCCTCACAAAACAGCCGAAAGTTTCCCGCGAAATGGTATTTAATTCCTAAATTCCAAATTCCTAAATTCCAGTATAGAGGTTTTTTAGCCGTAAATGATTATAAGGAGTTCAGTTTCTTTAGGCGTGCTGGTGGAATGCAGGTGCGGCGGGAGAAATTTAGACTTCTACAATTACAGAGGTCCAGGAATTGAACATATGACACGAGAAACGGAAAGGTATAAATAAATATGGACCACAAGCATCTCAGGAGCCTGCTGGAGATGGTTCAAAACGGCCGGATGAATTTGAATGCGGCCATGCTCCAGCTGAAGAAACTCCCCTTTGAAGATTTGGGTTACGCCAAAATCGATAACCACCGGTGTGTTCGAACAGGTGTATCGGAAGTCATATTCTGCCGGGGAAAGACTATCGCCCAGATTCAGGGCATAGTGCAGCGGATTTCACAATACCATGCGAACGTCCTGGCCACTCGAGCCGGACCCGAAGTCTATGAAGCCGTTCGCGAGGTAGTCGAGTGTGAATACTTCGAGATGGCCGGAATCGTGGTGATTCGTCCTGAACCCGTTGAGCAGGTAGGGGAAATCGCCGTGGTGAGTGCGGGCACATCAGACATGCCTGTCGCCGAAGAAGCTGCTGTCACGGCCGAGGTGCTCGGCAACCGGGTCAAGCGGATCTACGATGTTGGCGTCGCCGGAATTCACCGTCTTCTCGATGTCCGTGAGGACTTGTATGAAGCCAATGTGGCGGTGGTCGTGGCGGGCCATGGAGAGGGGCACTGGCGAGGTGGTTGGCGGACTGGTTGCCTGTCCTGTTATTGGAGTGCCTACCAGCGTTGGTTACGGCGCAAGCTTTGGAGGCGTGGCGGCACTGCTGAGTATGCTCAACAGTTGCGCATCCGGGGTGTCTGTAGTCAATATCGATAATGGTTTCGGCGCCGGGTATCAGGCCGCGCTCATAAATAAAATGGCCTTAAAGAACGCGAACGCTGAATCGAGTCCCGAACAGACCGAGTGCACACCCAAAGTTTCAAGAGTATCAGGCGGTGAGAAAGGCACGTTGGTAGCGCCGCCTTCCATGGCGGCGTTTGTCAGGTTTCATGCATCCGGCAGGAGAGAATCAATGAGAATCGCTTACTTCGACTGTTTCGCGGGGGCCAGCGGAGATATGATCCTGGGGGCTCTTATGGACGCGGGGTTGAGTGTTGAACGGCTCAGAGAAGAACTGGCAAAACTCCATCTTTCACACTACGAGGTTAGTGTGGAAAAGGTGATCAAGAAAGGTATCGGTGGAAGCCAGGCGATTATAGCCGTCGATGACCACCACGGTCATCATCACCAGCATCGGAATCTGCATCATATCGAGGAGATCATCGGATCGAGCAGTCTCGATGATGCGGTTAAGCAAAAAAGTCTGAAAATTTTCAGACGGCTGGCTGAAGTAGAAGCGAAGGTCCATCAAACCACCATCGATCACATCCATTTTCACGAGGTGGGTGCGATGGATGCGATCATCGATGTGGTGGGCGGCGTATCCGGACTGACAGCCCTGGAGATCGAAAGGGTTTACTGCTTGCCGTTTCATGTTGGGACCGGAACTGTTAAGTGCGCCCATGGGATATTGCCCATACCGGCCCCGGCCACCGCTGAGTTGATCAAGGGCAAGCCTTTCTATTCAACGGGCGTCGCGGGCGAACTGTTTGACGACCTACGGGAGCGGCAATACTATCGACGATTTCTTCCGGTTTTGGACCTATGCCGGCGATCTGACCCTGGAACAAATAGGGTATGGGGCCGGGAACCTTCGAGCACGATATCCCCAATTTGCTCCGCATCATGATAGGTGAAGCCGGGGATGAACTGCGGGCTTCGAAAAGGAGCAAATAGCCGTCCTTGAAACCAATATAGACGACATGAACCCTCAGATGTATGACTATCTCATCGGTAAAATGCTGGAGATGGGGGCTTTGGACGTCTTCCTGAGTCCGGTCCAGATGAAGAAGAATCGCCCTGGAACACTCGTCACCGTAACTTCCCAGCCCCGATCTTACTAGCAACGCTTCACTGACTTTCTTCTCCGCGAAACCACTACAATTGGACTCAGGTGGAGAGTGGAAAACCGGCTCAAAGCCCGCAGGACGATCCGTGAGTTCAAACGCAATATGGACCCATAAAATGCAAAGTAGCCGAAATAAATAGCGGCATTATCAATATTTCTCCGGAATATGAAGACTGCAAACGTGTTACCCTGGAAAAAAAAATCTCCCTCAAGGAAGTGATGGATGCAGCCAAAGCTGCCGCTCTGGCAGTCAAGGCCTGGTAGGGATTTATCTTGCAGTGAAAATGACACCCAAAATTTGCATTTTTCTGTAATCGTTTTGATCGAACTCTCCGATATCTGTATCAAGGCAGATAATATGCCATTGATTTAATTGATCTACAGTTTTCATGAAGGAGTCGGTCATGAGCATTACGCCTGTCAAAGCGGTTGAGACCAACGCAACAGAAGTACCACAGAACTTGAGCGCACCCAAGGCGGCTTCATCCACGGGGAGTTCGTCTGCGAACGCTCAGGAACTGGCTAAACTTAAAATGCTTGCAAACGAACATCTGCCGGTCAGTGAAATCGCACTGCAATTGAATATGTCTGTCTCTGCCGTGACGCAGCAAGCAGCAGTGGCCGGGATAAACCTCAACGCCGGTGCACCCGCCGCAGTAGCCGCGAATCCGGCTGTCGGGAATAATGTCAATACTCACGGCTTAGTTTCGGGCCTTCTCGCTTGAGCCGAATCTATTAGATAGACAAAAAATGCGGGTTTTTCGATTTTCTGAAAAACCCGCAAAGTGTGATCCAACATTGATCGGGACGACTGGATTCGAACCAGCGACCTCTGCGTCCCGAACGCACTCGCCTGCCTCTAACTTCCCGTTTTCTTTGCCTTATCCTCTGTGGAATATTCGAAGTAGAATAATTTACAATACAAGGCAATTTCGCCGCGCATCACGGTGCTGGTCCTTGGTTACATGCTGATAGCTTCTCATTGTTGTCATCCGGTCTAGAATACCCGGCGATTTCTGAAACGGCTTTCAAATCTACTCCATACTCGAGAGCAAGGGTGATCCCGGCATGACTCAGGTCGTATAGGCCTCATTCTTCGTCTGATCTTTGCTTCTCTTTTTGCTTCGTTCCAAGCTCGCTTGAGAGACAGTACTGGTTTATACCGGTAATGGATAACCTGTAGGTTATAGATCTCAGGCTTGTTTTTCTTCCTTGTAACCTTAAGTCCCTCCTCATCTTCGGTACGCCACCGCAGCATCAATTGTTTAAACTCAGGAACCATCGGGGCATATCTGCGTTGCTGGACCACTCCTTTCCTAGCGCTTACGATCCTGATTTTATTTGTGGTGAAATCAACGTCTCCCCAGGTGATGCGAGAAATCTCCCCAACTCGTTAATCTCTTAATGTACCCCTCCAGAATGCCCGACAATGGACGATCTCCGCTCAACCCATACCCGGATACTTCTCATTTGCACATAGCACTTCGTGGATATTCGTCGCCACTTTGAAATCGACTCCCAGCGCGTTGAAGTGGGCTTGGCCGCAGTCGATTTTTCGATTCTCGGTCTCCCGCCGTTTATCCCGGTCATGGTGCTCTGCTCTCGCGGACCAGATAGAGCTTTTCACCGTTTTCGGTCACAACAGCCCAGTCGGGGTTGTAATTGCCCAGTGGTGTGGGAACGACAAACCAGCGCGGTAATTTACAGAAGAATTTGACATTCTCGCTGGAGTCGAGTTTTTCGGCAATCTCCCGTTCCACCTCGGAATCATAGGGGATATAGTCATATGGTGTGCGGTCGCCCTTGCTCTGCACTTCATAGAGGCGGGAGAGATATTCTTCGATCTCCCTTTTTCCTCAAAAAGCCTCATTTCATAAACCTGTCCTTCGATCTTTTCGTACTTGATGCCGTCCACAATCATTTCATGGAGCGCCACGTTGATCAGTTGGCAGTTTCAGTCATGAATGCCTGTGGGTTGATCGTGAACTCCTTGAGACGGGCCGACTGGATGATGATCTCCACAAGGGTGCTTCGTAAAAAAACGACAGATCGGCTCACCGGCATCATGAACCAAACATCGGCGACTCCTGGACATGAAACCTATGTAATCGTCAGACGGTCACGAGGGGCTCAATTTCAATTAACAAAAGGGTCTGCACCGTTGGATGCTTACCGACCTACCCAAAGAGGGGAAAAAGGTTGCGACAAGGGGTTCTTTTCAGTTTTTGGAAGCATTGGACAAGGGGAGAGCAACCTGAGTTTTGATGTCTTAATAAGGATCACATGGTTATTCAAACAATGAAACGAAAAAAACCCGGCCATTTCCGGTCGGTCCGTATTCAATGTTGATTATCTAGAATGAATAGCCAGAATAAAAAGGATTCGGATGGATGCTAGGCTTATGCAGTTTTGCCTCCGGAAGCAACACGGCAGTCTTCTCTACTTTGGATGGTTTGCTGCCGCAGTCTTGAAACAATGACGTCATTAAGGAGCCTTGCGATCATAGGGGACCATGTTTTCGAAAATGAGTTTCCGCTTCAATTCGGCACTCGCATGGCATAGGGCAAGTCTCCCAAATGCTTCGTCGATGAAGGAAACAGAGGCGATCATTAAATTTCTGAAATCAATTTGAAACTGATGGTTCTGTTCCAGTTATCCATTAATATTTGGCGGATTACTCGCCCATCATCTCGCGTGACGGTTTTTTTTCCGCAAACCTCTACAATATCAATTTTCATCTTAACCTCAGAAAATCTGGTCCTCTTCGCCAGTCACAAAGTAGATGCTCTCGCGATCACATTTATTTCCAAGTTAATTATCGTACCACTGAATGGAAGGTGGATAGTCTGCTTTCTGAGTGCTCGATTTTGACCCCGGAAATTCCCAGAGCGCTTTGCCATCTCCCGAAAGAATACACATCTTGCCCTCGTTTACCTTGATGGACCGCTGAATGTGCCAAAGCCCTAAACCGCCAGCTTGTTGTGATCGCGTAGTGATTCCCTCTTGGACAGCAAGCTTTATCGCGGAATGCACGAGTCTGTCAGATCGTAATTGGACCTAAGTCGAGCCAAGAGGCCGACGCCAAAATCAGCGACACACAGTCGGATGATCTTTTCATAGGTTTGGGCGCAGACATAGCAGCCTCTCTCCGAGCCGCTATGATCGAAGGCGTTGGTCATGAGTTCATTGATCGCAAGCCTCAAAGAACCCTGTAATCCCTCAGTCAT
>CAVRZU010000076.1:0-14464 GCA_963725365.1 uncultured delta proteobacterium
TCTTCTGGCAACGGTATCCATCACCTTCTGCAATCCGTACTTGTTTACCAGTGCATCCAGGCCCACCTCGACGTCCCCGACCTTGATCTCTTCTTCTACTTCCTCTTCTCTTTCTTCGTAAATCAGAACATCATTTAAACACCATTGAACGCACATCGGCTCTGATAGCGGTGGATCGCTTTCACACATATCGCATTTGAGAGGAAGACCGGAATCTGGTTCTTTGAATATGTTCCTGGATGGGCAGGAGGCCCTGCAGAAGCCGCATTCGTCGTATTCTTTTCCGTCAATTACATATTTATCCCTGCCCATGCATTCGGCTGAAGTATACTCACCGGCGAATACAGGAAGCCATATATTTCTTAGACGGTGGCTAATCACCTGGATACGAGACCTGGCCGGATTATTGCTGCTGTATTTCGGCTCGGCGTGAAAGGCGGAACAGACTACTTCACATAGCCTGCAGCCATTGCACTTGTCGGCATCAACCCTGATTGTCTTGACCTTCCTGCTAATCTTGGCCATCTTTTAATATCCCTCTCTGTTCCAGGTCATCGGCAACGTAAGCCAAGTCTAGTTCCTCTAATCTTTCTCTAGTAGGAATACCCTCGTGATTCCATCCCTTATATTTGTAATACGTAGATAAGAGTTCTTCTTCGTACTCGGGAAATCTTCTTCTCCAATGGTCTTCGGGCGGCTTCTCATCCGCCCTTCTCATGCCTCTTCTATTGTTTAGCGCTCTGTGCAGGTTTCGGCTTCTACTGACTATTTTCTTTACCCCGGCTTCATCCAGATCCATCCCGGTCGCAGCAGAGATCAATTTCGGGTAGTTGTGTATATGATAGGGAGGCTTCAGGCAAAATGAGGCCATACCGGCGCAGAACCCAAGGGCGTCATCGATGTTGTGCAACATCTCCATCCAATCCACAATTTCACAGCACATTTCAGGAGTTGGATAGTATGGATTTGATTTTTCTCCGCGAGGTTCCCAGTCCAGGAAATATTGCTTAAACTTATCATCGGGAAGCTGGGGCCAGTCCTTTACAAACGCTTCCCTATCCTCTTTCAGGGGGAAAGCCGCCTGGGGCCAATTCCCCTCAATCTGAGTAATGCTTATTTTCTCGTTGGTGGCAAACATAAGGAAATAAAGGGGATCGAGCATTCCCAATTTGACATTCATCTGCTCATGTTTCTTAATGGTATTATGATCATATTTTTCCGCCCCCTTGCCAATCTTTCTGGCCGCCCAATAAGTGCCTTCGGCCAGAACATCTCCAATTCCTTCCCGCCGGACAAGTCTTTCGAGCAACCAGAAAAATCTCCCTTCTTTATCGGAGGGGCACCCTTCAAAGTCCGCATCGGTCAAAATGCCGGCTTCATAGAGCTCAACGGCGAAGGCCAAAATTTGCGGTGTAGAAAATGAGTCCACTCCGTACTCAAAGGCCTTTTGAGCGATTCTAAATGAGAAATCCAGGTCGTCTACATAGGCTCCCATTGCATAGGTAAGTTTCGAAAAGCATTTCATCATGTATCTTGGAACATCTTTATAGGAAATTAATGCCCCGCATTGCTGAGGACAGCCAAAACAACTTATCAACCGCTTCACAGCGGATAATTGAGTACTTTTCCAACTATCCTCTATTTCCTTGGTCCAGAAGTCTTTTCTTCGAGTGCGGGCATTGCCCCAGGCAAAACTTTCAGAGTGCCACTTCTCATCGGTGTGTTTCATCTCCTGGGGCGACCCGATCCCGGACAGGATGGTCATTACCCCGGGAAGAGGATTTTTATTTCGGAAATTTATATATTCCGTAATATCCTTCATATGGTCCATGAACTCAGCCCCTCGGGCCAAATTGATGTCCTTTGTCCCGCGCACGGCTATCGCCTTTATCCCTTTGTCCCCCATAACGGCGCCCCCGCCACCTCTGCTGGAACTCGACCTGGACTGCTCGATGGAGGCCACGAAGACCCGATTTTCACCAGCCAGGCCGATAGCGGCAACCTGGGCTTTCGGTTCTTTCAACTCTTCTCTTATCAGGTCTTGGGTTTCAAGGGCGCCTTTACCCTTCAAATGAGATGCATCGCGTATTTCTACCTTGTCATCGCTTATCCATAGGTAAATCAGCTTTGGGGACTTGTTGCGAATGACCACTTTGTCATAACCGGCATATTTCAGTTCCGCCGCCCAGAATCCTCCCATCATCGGGTATGCCAATAGCCCGGTCTGGGGCGAAATGAAGGTGACAACGCTACGGTTACAGCTAAAAGCAGGTGTGCCGCAGAGAAGACCGGAGCTGAATATCAATAGATTCTCGGAATCAAATGCTTCAGTTTCGGGAGGAACCCTATCCCAGTGCATCTTGACGCTGGTGCCAAGACCTCCAAGAAATTGTTCCGTCAGTTTCGGGTCGGTTTCCACCCGTTCGATGTTTCCCGTCGCCAAATCGATTTCCAGGTTATATCCTGTTTCCGCGTATCTCATTTCTTATCACCTCTATGCCAAAATTCTTCGTTTGTGAAATTGCGCTGTAACGTATATGCAAAATGACGTTTCAGTGGGTGACTCTCTCCCGGCGGCCGGGCTTGGAACCGCCTGGCGCCTTTTGCTTTTGACCACTGCCGCCATTTACCGGCGAGGGTCTTCCCATGGGAACCAGGGAAGCCCTGTGGTGTCCGTGACTGCCTGCGTTCTCTTCGGCAAACGAGTCAATGACCGAGAAAGGGCCGTTCAGATCCCGCCAATGAGATCTGCCGCGGAAGGCATTCTGGTGGCCCATCAATTTGAGAAATGCAGGTTTTATGAATTGATCGAATGAAAGCATCACAGCCGAAGGGTTTCCCGGCAATCCGAAAACGAGCTTTCTGCCTATTGTCCCGAATATCATCGGTTTTCCGGGCTTCACGAATATGTTCGAAAACCTCATATCCATTCCAAATGATGCAAAAGACTCCCGGACCAGATCATACTTACCCTTGGACAGACCGCCGGAGGTTATGATGACATCCGCACGGAGCGCCTCAGAGATCATGGATTTCTGTGCCTCCAGATCATCTTTCACTATGCCGAGACAAAGAGGAACGGCGCCGGACTCCAAAACCTGCGCAGCCAGGGCGTAGAGGTTCGAGCACATGGCCTTCGATGGTGAAGGGGGGTCATGAAAGTCGCTGAGTTCGTCACCGGTCGAAAAAATCGCCACAAGAGGCTTCTGATGAACATAGACATAGGCGCGTCTCAGGGTCGCCAGCACTCCCACCTCCACGGGGCTTATGAGGTCTCCCGCACGAAGTACTACATCGCCTTTCCTCAGAGATTCTCCGCGAAGGCGAATGCCGTCCCCACGTCCCGGATCGTTGGCGCAAATGACATAGCCGCTGTCTTCCGCAGCATCCTCCAACCTCACTACGGTATCCGCGCCTTCGGGCACCAACCCTCCGGTCATTATCCGAACCGCTTCACCATCCCGCACACTTGCGCCACACGGCCTTCCGGCCGGTGATTCCCCGATAATTCTCAGGTGCACCGGCATTTGCCTCGAAACACCATGCAGGGAAGTATGCCGCACGGCATAGCCGTCCATTGCCGAAATATCCGATGCCGGGAAATCCTCGGTTACCACGATATCCTGGGCAAGGACCCTTCTCAAAGAATCGAGAATATGCACGCTTTCGCGTTCCAGGACAGGGGTTGCTTCCAGAATCTGCTTCTGTGCCTCATTAATATCCAGCACGCCAAAAACCTCATTAACTTCGTTGGCCATCATTTTTTTCTATTCTTCTATTTGTCTATGTAAGGTGATTCGCCCCCGCACGCCCGGCACACGGAACCGTCTCTTTCCGGATAAGGCTCGCCACACATCACGCAGTCTGTAATCGCGCCTCTGCTTTTCTTTCCCAGTAGTTGGGCTTTAACCAGGACGGGACGCATTCCCAATACGTTCCGGCCGGCCTGCCTTATTTCCTCGATAAGCCGATCCTGATCCTGCTCCGATTTTGGTTTAAGCTTGTACAACCAGTTCCTGATTTCGCTCCAGCCTCCCAGCTTTGCGGGATCCATGAATACCCTTACACCTTTGCCCTCATGCTTTTCATAGAGGCTAAGGGCAAAGCGCCCCAGGTTTATTACCTTAAGCCAGCCGTTTCCAAATGTGCAGGGAGTCAAGAGTTGGATCGCATCGGGCAGGCAGGGCAGGGTTTCGGAGATGGCGTCGAAAAGAGCAGTTTCGGGCATTTCGCTTTTTGCATAATCCACCATGATCCCGCCCAATACGAGACCGGGGGACTTGCTGCCATGGAAAGACTCAACCATTATCAGATATTCTTCAAAGGAATATGCGCAAATTCTGTCCATAAAATTTTCCGGGCTTTCGTAGCTGCAAAGCTGGTATTTTGTGATGGTTCATTATGTCTGAATTGACATAACGAAGTTATATTATAGCTACTCTATAGCTGCGTCAAGAGAAAAAAGGGGGTACGCGCAAGGTTTGCGTTAGCCCCATCCCCGATCGCATGCCCATTTTCGGTCACGAAGAGCGCGAAGGAGCACGAAGGGCACGAAGAAAAAGCTTTGGAAATTGAAAAACAAAAGGAATTACTGCAAGGAGGGTGAACTTTTGTCGAGCCTGAACGGACGGAGACTTCGAAGATATAGTCCGCACCAGTTTCACGGAATGTTAAAGATGATTCTATGTGCTGATCTGATCCAATGGAACCATAATGGAATTCTCAGATTCAATCCAAACCCCTATCCGAGGCCCTCTTGCCAATCATTGTCCCCTTCCGGAAGACACCAAACAACTCTTACTGTAGTACCCTTACCGGGGACGGATTCAATAGTGATAAGGTGGGTCCTTTCGATACCGAGCTGTTTGGCCAGGGTTAGATTAGCTTCCATTACCAATCCGCGCTCATCGAGTGTAAGATAGCCCACCGGAGCGAAGTCGTAGAGATCGGCGTACCGTGCCCTCGATTCCTCGATCTCAGCCTGCGCCCGGCGGAGTTCCTCATTTTGCATCTCCAATTCCACCTGGTGAACCCGCAACTCATGGACCAGGTCTTTGGCGAAATCGGATGCCACATCTTCGGATATCTCCCCTATGGCTATACAACGCTCAGCCCTTATCCAGAGTTCATCCTTTACTATTGGCTTTTTGTCCCTTTTCATCTTCTCTCCTTAGAGACCCGTATCTCTGCATCCTGGAGGAGTAGATAGAGTTTTCCTCGGTTAAAAAGTAGCAATTTTTGTTCCAGGACAAATGCCAACGTAGTTATCCCTGCAATATCGAATGGGTGCATAATAAGACCGAGCAGAATTTCTTTAGACACAATGACGAAGGGTTTGCGAAATGGGCAATCAGGTCAAGACTGAACAATTCAGATTACAGGTATGTGTAATCCGAAGGTTTCACAGTGAGATTGATAACACACTGCAAATTTTCTTTAGAAAAGTGCGGAAAAAACCGATCATAACGAAAGTCCCTTTGATTTTATCCCGGGATTGACGGCCCCTAAGCCGTTGGAGGTAATGAATAATCTGAACCCGTCCACCGAAAGTAGCTGGACGGTGAAATGGTTCTGGCCTGTTTTTCTGCTGAAGGCAATTTCCTTTCTCTCTTTTTGGATGAGCGGAATTCCAGGTGAAGATACAACAGGGATGTGACATGAGCTGTATTTCATTTAATCGTTTCGATTTTGAAGGGAAACTCGATTCTCTTCCAGGGACTGACCAAGGTAATACACAGCAATTGCCAACTGAAATTTTTGTCCGGAAAGACACTGAGTTTCTTCCGGTAGAAAAGCTGCCGCAAGATGGTGTTGTTGAACAGCACCAAAGCCTCTTCACGTCCGACCTTTTAAAGATTGTCGAAATTCTTCCCGTTACGATTGTCATTTTAAATGATCACCGGCAGATCGTTTACGGTAATAATCGTTTTTTGAGCCTTCTTGGCGTATCGCGGTTGGATGACATTCTAGGCAAACGACTGGGAGAGGCTACACGGTGCGTCCACTCCATAGAGTGTCAGGCAGAGTGCGGCACAACAAGGTTTTGCCGTCATTGTGGGGCCGCTAAAGCAATAGTGTCCAGTCTTGCGGGTAGTTCTGAAATCCTGCAATGCAATCTCAGTCGAAAAGTTGGAAGCTCCACAACTACTCTCAACTTGCAGGTGAGTATGTCTCCCCTACGGCATGCTGACCGGAACTTCTGCGTCGGAGTATTGGTAGATAACGAAAATGAGCTGCAAAAACAGCAACTGGAAAGAATGTTCTTTCATGATATCCTCAATACATGCGGGGCCATTCACGGGATTTGCGAATTATCGAATGTTATCCAGCTTAAAGCTGAAATGCTTGAAAAACTCACGGTCGCGTCTGGAGGACTAATCGAGCAAATCCTTTCCCACAGGGACTTCACTCTCGCTGAAAAACATGAGCTGTGCGTCCATCCGGCAAGAGTTGGCTGTCTATCCATATTGGAGGAACAGCTAAAGCTATTCGGCATGGTGGCCGAGGCTGACGGAGTGAAAATTCTCTTGGGTGAAAATCGCCCGGAAGTATTTGTCGAAACTGATCGGACGCTTATCAGCAGAGTACTCGGCAATCTAATCAAAAATGCCGTGGAGGCCTCGTCGAGAAATGACGTGGTCAGCATCGATTACATGGAAAAAGATTACGGTGTTTCTCTTTGCAATACACAATCCGGCTGTGCTGCCAGAGGGCGTTAGAGCGGGACTTTTCAAGAGATCCTTCTCCACTAAGGGAATAGGTCGTGGTTTAGGCACTTACGGCGCCAAGCTTTTAACTGAAGCGTATCTGAACGGACGCATCTGGTTCGAGTCTTACTGAGGAGGTAGGCACAACTTTTTACATCCGTCTGCCTCATTCTATTCAATCCAAATCAATATGTGTTGCGGGTGATTGAGAGTTGGGTCATGGGGACATGAGATACTAATTTCTTATTATCCCATCGGAATTTTCTCGCTCCTGTTTGACTGCGGCGGAGATTTGGGCGAGAGTTTTTTTCGCATCCACCAAAGACCATCATGGTGTTAGGTTTTACGAAAAGGCCGTTTTCAACGCCGGCAAAACCCGGATTCATGCTCCGTTTAAGCACAATCACCGCCTTTGACTGATCCACATTAAGAATCGGCATCCCATATATCGGGCTGCCCGGTGTGTCCTTTGCGGCCGGATTGACCACGTCATTTGCGCCCACCACTATGGAAACATCGGTCCTTTGGAAATCATCATTGATCAAGTCGAGTTCGTAGAGCTGATCGTAGGGCACATTCGCCTCTGCAAGAAAAACGTTCATATGTCCGGGCATTCGTCCCGCAACAGGATGGATCGCATATCTCACGACGGCCCCTGTTTTTTCGAGCAACTCAGCCAGATCGCGCACCGCATGCTGCGCTTGCGCAACGGCCATCCCGTAACCAGGAACCACGATGACCGAGTCGGCAAGCTTCAGGAGTTCAGCGCCATCTTCAGGCGTGCCCTCGCGAATCATGCCGCTGTCCTTGTCGCCGGTTGTCCTGGACCCTAGCCCCGAAAGCCCCAAAGACCACATTGCGGAATGAGCGGTTCATAGCTTTGCTCATGCGGAGCGCCAAATAAGTCCGGAGCCGCCGTCCAGGGCGCCGCACACAATGAGCACGGGAACGTTTAAGGCAAAGCCCGTCGCCGCCGCAGCAAGACCGGCGTAGGAATTCAGACAGGCAGATGACGACAGGCATGTCGGCCCCGCCGATCCGAACGACCAGTAAAACGCCCAGAAGCAGTCCCATCGCAAGGAGCAGTCTGGAACAATACCTGCTGATCGGGTCTGGCCTCCAGAATGACAAGAAGCGCCAGCGCTACGGCCAGAAGGACCAGATTCACCGCGTTTTGTCCCGGAAAAGTTTGCGGCCGGCCCGGCAAGATGCCCATCAATTTCCCGAATGCCATCAAACTCCCGGTAAACGTAATAGTTCCGAGCAATACTTCAAAGCCAACGGCCCCAACATCAAATGGGCTGAGCTCCAAACGATGATTGAAATATTCGGCCACACCGACCAGCGCAACCGCAAGGCCTCCGAAAGCATGCGAAAGCGCGATTCGCTCAGGCATCTTGGCCATGGGGATCCATCGGCCCATCGGCACCCCGATCACCGTTCCTACAACCAGCCCCCCAACGATCCATTCATAGGTCACAATCCTTTTGTTCAGCAGTGTGCCCACTACGGCAAGCAACATTCCTAATGCCGCAAGGTTTAACCCACGGCGCGCCGTCTCGGAATGCGAAAGACCGCGCAATCCCAGAAGAAAGAGGACCGATGCGATTAAAAGGGCGAAGAGGCATCCGGTCTGCCTCAAATCGATGCCGCAAACAGGTCATGACGCATTCATGCTTCGGTCTTCTCTTTCTTTTTGAACATCTTGAGCATCCTGTCAGTAATGAGAAAACCACCCACCACATTTATGGATGCTGCAGCCACAGCCACGGCGCCGAGAATGGAACTTGCCGTGTTCCGGCCCTCTCCGGCAATGATCAGCGAAGCCACAAGGGAAATGCCTGAAATAGCATTGGTAAAAGCCATGAGCGGCGTATGAAGAAGCTGGGGCACCTTTGAAATCACGTGATAACCGGCGAAAACGGCCAGGGCAAAAATATAGAGCAGGATCAGAAAATTCTGGCATTCCATAGTGGTCTCTCCTGATTTACAGATATACAGGAAGTTACGATTCTAACTGAATAATGCCTGGAAATAGTCTCATTGACGATTTCACCATGGTGGGTGATCACGCAGCCTTTAATTATCTCGTCGTCGAAATTCATCCGGAACCACCTTTCTCCCGGGTCCCAGTATTCGATTACCAGGTTAAACATGTTCGCGGAAAACATCTGGCTGGCATGTACGGCAACCCGCCCCGGCAGATTTTCCAGGCCGATTATGAGGACGCCCTTCACATCCACTTCCTCGTCGGGCCTTGAACCGGCGACATTGCCGCCGGACTCTACCGCGCAGTCCACGATCACCGATCCCCTGGACATGCCCCTGACCATCTCTTCGGTGATGATGAGCGGCGCTCTGCGGCCGAACACCTGGGCGGTGGTAATCACGACGTCTGAAGCGGCGCATACGCCTGCCATCCCCGCCCGCTGCATGGCAAGCTGCTCCTCGGCTCAAAGCGGCGGCATACCCGCCCTGCGCGCTACCGGTTTCTCCCAGGTCGATCTTGACAAATCGGGCGCCAAGGGACTTTAACCTGTTCTTCGACTTCCGGCCGGGTATCGAAATGCTTCGACTCGCGCTCCAAGCCGTTTTGCAGTAGCTATGGCCTGCAGGCCCGCCACTCCTGCCCCGACAACAAAGACCCGGGCGGGCGAAATCGTCCCGGCCGCCGTCATCATCATAGGAAAGATCTTACCCAGCCGTCTGCAGCCAGGATGACGGCCACGTATCCCGCCAGGCTGGCCTGAGAGCTCAATACATCCATTTTCTGGGCGCGCGTAATCCGGGGGATCATTTCAAGGCTAATCGTTGAAACCCCCGGTCGCGCAGCATTTCGATCATTGCTTTTTCGCGGAACGGATCCATAAGGTTGATGCAGATAGCATTATGTTTCAGACTGATTACATCTTCACTGAGGACCACGAATGCTCAGCACAAGGTCGGCCTTTTCCAGCAAGCCCTTCCGGCCGGCTGACGACCGAAGCCCCGGCCTTGATGTACGATTCGTCAGTGATGCCCAGCGAACCGCCAATGCCGGATTCAACCGCTACTTCGGCCCCCGCATGCGAAGCCTGGCAACGTGTTCAGGCAGAAGCGCAACGCGGCTTTCTCCGGGGTGAACTTCTGAAAACCCCAATGATCATGGAGTGCATATCTCCTTTTAGAAAAGATTACACCCAAGATAAGAAGACCTGTATTTTTTTGCCAGAGTGAGGGCAAATACGATTTTAGATTTTAGATTTTAGATTGGCAGAGCTTCCGGGCCGGAGGGGAAATCGCTTTTAGTCTTTTTGGTTGCGGCATGAGGCTGCTCCCTGGTAGACATGATCTAATCTAAAATCGAGGATTGATTTTGCCAATCTAAAATCACCAATCTAAAATCTAAAATCGAAAGCTTATGACTATATCATGCCCAGCGCGACCGCGATGTTCATTCCTCCATGCCGGACGCTCCAAAGGCGTACCCGGCCCGTACCCATTGCGACGCCTCCAACCGGGACCTGGCGAGAACAGCGTATTTCCAGCCTTTAAAATAAGTCTGAGGTGAGCGCCAATTTTTTCGTACAGATTTATACCTCCGGGGCCAATCTTACTCCGTAGGGCGGGTTCAAAACGATCAGACCCTCTTTTAGTCCCATATCCCGGGGATTAAAATCAAAAAAGTCCATCTTCTTCCCACTCTATATCATCCCCTACCCCTGCGCGGCCCGCATTTTCAACAGAAACCCCGACAGCTTCCTCATCGATATCGATCCCGATAATCGTCCCCGGTGTCCTGACAAGCGAATCGTCCTTTGCCTTGCGCAGCAGATATTCCCAAGTCTCTTTCTGAAATGAAGGCCACCTCTGGAACAAGAAATCCCGGCCGGTTCCGGGGGCAATTCTCCGCGACATCAAAGCCGCCTCTATCGGAAAAGTGCCGGAACCGCACATACCGTTGACAAGCGGCTCATTGCCGTTCCAATCCGACTCTGAAAAGGATGGCGGCGGCAAGAGTCTCACGCAGGGGAGCGCCGGTGTGCCGGAGCCGATATCCCCTCTGGTGCAGATTGCGCGCCCGACATATCCAAACTGATCAGGCAGTGATTTTCTTCAAGACGGACCAGGATTTTTTGTTTCACTTCGGCCTCGTCCGATCGCCGGGCGCGATTCCTCCTCGGAATACAGACAGCGCCCTTTTCCCGCAGACATCTTTCGAATGCTATCGGCTATGATTTCGGCCACCCTTCCCTCGTGGCTTATGCGGGAGTATTCCACATGGGCTTGGATATCGAGCGGTATCTCCGGGTTTAGCCAAAGCTCCCAGGGTATTTGCGAAACCTTGTAAAAGAGCTCTTCGGCAACGCCTGCGCGAAACGGGGCAAGCCTGCAAAGCACCCGGCTCGCGGCTCCTGAGCCCGAGGTTGCAAATGTAGGCATCTTTGAGTCTGCCGCTAAATTCAATCCCGGCCTCACTTGCTTCCAGGTCTTTGATTTCGAGCGAACTGACCTCTTTTAGACATATCCCGGCAAATTCCGCAGGAACAACGATCGCGAAGCGATGCTCCGGCCCGACGATATGGGTTTTGATCCGGCGTGAAAATCCTTTTGTATCGATTTGACAGCCTGCCACGCTTTACTCCTATGAGCCCGACTCATGTCGAGTTACAATGTAAGCCTCATTTATCAGCTTTTTAAGGAGATGTTGAAAGCCCCCTATGAACAACCGGCCTGCACTTTTGTACGCTGACGTGAACGGAAATATATTCGACTGGCCCGGCCTCGAAATGGCCGGGGCCAGTTCAGGCGAATTTAAAAGGCCTGGATCGGACGAACTAATTCCGCTTCCCGAAGGAAGCGAGCTGTTCCTTCTCCCGGATCGTCTGCCCATTGGCTTCAATCCCGCCACACGCGGGTTCGAACCTCTTGCCTCGGACCCCTACGATCCAGCCAAACCGGTGCGCGCCGTAGCCGCATTTATTTCTCCCGCCTATACGCAACTCTACTCCACCGCTTACAGGACCAATGCCCGTGCGCCTCTTTTGCCTCTTTTCGCCTATACGGCAGTCGGTTGGCTAAACGGCGGCTTCGTCGTCCCGGCAGTCAGGATCGACAGTGACCAGCGGCAGGATTTCCGCAACTTCGACCCAAAATTAATCGAACGAAACGCAGCCAGGCGCATGCAAGCGGAGCGTGAAAACAGACTCTTGCAGCACTTGGGCAGATGCGCTCTTACCTACGGCTGCCCCGCTGCGAGAAACCTGTTCATGAACCGGTGGGAAGCCCCGTTGCCTACCTCCCCGGAGTGCAACGCGCGGTGCATCGGCTGCATAAGCCGCCAGGACGGAACCGGCCTTTGTGCGACCCAGGACCGTATTACCTTCGTGCCTGCGCCCGAAGAGATATGCGCCGTTGCAATCCCTCACCTGCAAAAGGCCCCCGGGGCAGTGGTCAGTTTCGGGCAGGGCTGCGAGGGGGAGCCGCTCTCTGCAGGCCAAAACCCTTGAAGCCTCTATCCGCGCGATGCGCAATGCCACGAGCCGGGGCACTATAAATCTGAATACAAACGGAAGTCTCCCCGAAGCCGTGGATAAGCTGTGCGGCGCCGGCCTGCAGAGCATTCGAGTCAGCATCAACAGCGCGCGTCCTCGAATATCATGAGAAATACTTCCGCCCGAGGGGTTTCAGCTTCGATCACGCGGGGCGCTCCCTCTGCGCTGTTAAAGCCAACGGCGGATTTGCGTCCATAAATTACTTCGTCCTGCCCGGATTTACGGACCAGGAAGGCGAATGGAGCGCCCTCAAGAAGCTCATATCCGAAACACGCCTCGATTTGATCCAGATGCGAAACCTTAACATCGACCCCGAATGGTACCTCGACAGGCTCAAACCCGACCAGAGCGAAAAGAAGATCGGAATCCAGCGCCTGATCTCACGAATTCGGAATGAATTCCCGGACGTCAAACTCGGCTACTTCAATCCTCGCACTGGATTAAAACACCCTCCCACCCTTGAGCATTATTCAAAACGTGCTTAAGTTGCACAGCGAGGCGCCGCACGCCTCGCGGATGGGCGGGGAGTTGCCGGGACCCCGGCCGCCGCGTACTCTGCCTGCACCGGACGCCGATCCAGGGATGATTCAGTTTCTGCATTCCACAGGCTCCGCATCGTAGCCGTCAACCAGAGCAACTCAGAAGGAGAAGAAGTATGGCCTCTCACATTGCCCGATCTGCCGTTTGCGAAAAACGCGCTCGAACCCTATATCAGCGCAAAGACCCTCGACTTTCACCACGACAAGCACCACAAGGCCTATGTCGATAACGGAAACAAGCTCCTTGCCGGGACCGAACTGGAAAAAGAAGACACTGAGACCATAATCAAGAAAGTGGCCGGGGACGCCTTCCAAGGCCGGGATATTCAATAATGTCGCGCAGGCATGGAACCATTCCTTTTTCTGGAATTGTCTGAAACCCAAAGGCGGGGGCCGCCCCACAGGACAGATAGCCCAAAAGATCGACGCTGATTTCGGAAGTTACGAAAAATTCGCAGAAGAATTGAAAAACGCCGGAGTCACGCAGTTCGGGAGCGGGTGGGCCTGGCTGGTGCTCAAAAACGGCAAACTGGAGATAACGAAGACCCAAACGCCGATACCCCTATCGCCCACGGCAACCAAACCGCTGCTGACCGTAGACGTATGGGAACACACTTACTACCTCGACTACCAGAACAGAAGGCCCGATTATATCCAGGCCGTCATCGACAATCTCTCGACTGGGATTTTGTAAATTCTCGACTCAAGTAGGGTCGATTGGCGCGGCGCATCGCGCCCGTCATGGCTGCCTCGCGGGGCGTAAGGATTGAATCTTCGTGCTCTTCGCGATTAAAAAAAGCCCCGGAAGGCGATTTGCACATGAAGAGGGCGCACCACGGAAAAAGGCGGGCAAACAGCCCGCCTTTCGGTTGATAACTCCACTCGAGGTTAGCTCGGGTAAACGTTTCCCGTTTCCAGAATGCACCACCCGTTTCGAGTTTTTCCCAGAAGCAGGTTGACCTGCCATCCCTTCTGGCAGTGGTCGGTTATCTCTTTGGGAACGCGCACTTCGACGATCCCTGAAGTAGCCATCCCGGACAGAATCAGGATTCCCGGGTGGACCTGGTCGATTACGAAATAGTCGTCCAACTCGGCGGTCCAGTACCTGGGGGCATGGCTCTGGGCGTATTCGTATATCAGTCTTGCAAGCCGTCCGGCAGCGGGTAACTCTCTTGCCGCCTCGGCAGCAAGCCTGGTAACCCGGTCGGCTATTTCCTTCCCAATGTAGCCGTTTTCCTCAGCCACCTCACCAGTTTTTTTGCAACTACTCCCGCAGCCTGAAGCAACGCCTCGGAAGCCATCACTTTTCGTATCATGAAATAGTTCAAAAAGTTGGGCAGGGAGGAAACAATCTTTTCCGGACCGAAAATATAACAGAATTCGAGGTTTTTCTGGAAGTAGAAGCTTTTCGTAGAGCGCCACTTCCGAGGAAGTGTCCAGATCGTGATAGCCATGTCCGTTCAGACAATGGCGCAAAAGGTCTATGACCTCTTCATACCTGTTGAAAGTCCGGGGTTTGAGCCGCTTTTGCTGATCCTTCAGAAAAAGCGTCAGCACATCGTCGATGCTGGGCTGCGAAACCGTCGGAAAATGCAGGACCTTTTTGCTCTCGCTCATCTTTTGTCACCGTATACGCTCGATCCCCTTATATTAGACATGCGTATGAACGAAGCAACATAACACT
>CAVRZU010000077.1:0-13466 GCA_963725365.1 uncultured delta proteobacterium
CATTTTGCTGCTGCTCATGATTTCAGCTTACCGTGGCTTTCGCGCCGCATACTGTGTTCGCAAGACCCGAACCGCGGCTGGACGCGGCCACGCGGAGAGTATCGAACCACGGATGTTTGTGTTCCACGAGGACTGGCGGGAATCACGCTGATGCTCTGTGTCATGGCCGGGCTTGGCCCGGCCACCCACGACTTCTCTTGTCGCCATCTAGACAGTCGTAACTGGCCGGGCGGAGCCGTCCTCGGCGGGCCTCGGAAACATTACCCGTGGGCCGGCCATGCAATGGCGATTTGTCGATCGGACTCTCGTGCGCAGGTGTAGCGTCGCCAAATCAGCAGCCGGTCCGATCGACTACTCACGCTCCGCCACGCCCATCCAGTGAAGCTTATCCGGAGGAAAGCGTTCCGGTGGCGGAACCGAGGGAAAGGGGTATTGCGTGTCGGCGTGCGGCGCCCTCACCCTGGTCGATACGCTTCGGCGGCTCAACAGCCGCGTCGGCGGGAGAGGGGAGCGCGGCGTGATTATCGTCGATGCGCAAGTGCATATCTGGGGCGCCGAACGCCGGAACTGCCCGGCCCAACGCGGGCCATTCCTATGCGTATCGCGAGATGCCGTTGGACAAGGACACATTGCTTCGCGAGATGACGCCGCGACGTCCCTCCGTGGTGATCCGCCGCCGCCGTGGCAGGCGATCGCAACGACCTCGCCTCGGAGGTGCACGGCTGCATCCCGACCGGTTCGCCATCATGGGCCGCCTGCCCTTGCACCCTGCCAATCCGGACGCGGCGGCCAGCGGCGGCGGAGCCCGGCATGCTCGGCCTGCGCTTCACCGCCGGTCGGGAAAGCGCCTGGCTGAGCGACGGCAGCGCCGAATGGGTGTGGGACGTCGCACAACGCAATGGGGCCGGTGATGATTTCCTGTCCCGGCCTGCTGCCGGTGATCGACGGCATCGCAGAACGCTATCCCGGGCTGCGCATCGTCATCCACCATCTCGCGCTACGCCGCGCCAAGTACGACGCGGCCTATGCTGACATTCCTTGTGCTATGCTCGCCGGCGAAAAGACCCAATGTTGCGGCGAAACCCTCCGCCACGCCGGCCAGTTCGACGCAGCCTTATCCGTATCGCAACATCCATCTGCATTTTGAGGAGGCGATCTACGCGTTCGCCCCGCGGCGCACGTTCTGGGGCACCGACCCCACCCGCCTGCCCTGCACCTACCGCCAGGCGGTGACGATGTTCTCATTAGGAACTGGTGTTCCTGTCCGACAGCTGACAAGGAGTGGGTGATGGGCTGCGTGATCTGCGCCTGGCTCGGCTGGCCATGAGCGGTGGAAATGCTCATGAAAAGGTGTCCCGCCGGCTGGCCAGTGGGTCGGCGGCTCGCGGTGTTAATTAGCGTCATGCTGGAAGGTGGGGCCGAGGGCAGCGCGCCTGGCATCGGCCCGATGGGCTATCTCATTGAAGCTGGGCGTGCCGGATTTGCAGACGCTGTCCTGGGTGGATTATGGTCCCGCCAAGGTCGGTGCGCACGGGCGGTTGGATTTGTTGGATCGCGCCGCGGTGCGCGGTGGTGTTCCCCATCAGCGGCGCGGTGGCCGAGGCGCTGCGCCACGGCGACTTCTCTGGTATTCGGCCCAAGCGATCAGATTCTCGTCTCGGAACGTTTCAAGAAGTATCTCGGTGCTCTCATCACCCGGGTTGAGCCATTTTCGGGTCGGTTTATGAATTGTATGAAAATTTCCGAAATCGAGAAGATTCGAAAACTGTGCTGAAAAATCGTATTTTTTGACCTGAAGTCGCACTGCAATTGATCGAAAACTCCGGCTTTGAAAGACCTCCAACATGCCCCCAATGCAAGGGAGGGCTGATAAGAGCTGCAACTATTGTTGTCTTGAAGAGGAACCTGGGTCTGGGGAGGAACATATTCTATGGCGAGCAGAAATTCTGGAACAATCATCGTCAAGTGGAGGAAGTTCAGAAGGATGTGATAGAAGCTCAGCTTCAGAATTGCCTTGTTTACTTTTCAATGTTTCCACTTCTATCCATGGAAAGACCCGGGGGGAGAGAGTAATAAGAAGTTCAAGCAGCCCAGACTCAAACTTGGCACGTTCAGGGTCAGGGTCCTTCGTCGGCTTTGGGATCTTTGGTCGCTTCTTCCGGGCGTGGAAGTCGCTTTGTCTTCGGCACATCCGCATATGCATTATCGACGTAGCCTTCCTGTCATGGCGCTTGCCATTTGAAGAGCAAGTGCATGCCGCAAGTCTGCCTCGCTACCACTGAACATAACAGGTTGTTTTGACGTTCCCTCCCCGCCTGACAAAAGTCACCAATTGGCTGGGGTGAGCAGGCGCCTTACGTCTACTGAACTGCGGAAGGCTTGCAACTTCAACCCAGTTTAATGAATCACAACGGCTTACACCTATGACGCCGCAGGCAGGCTCACCACAATGGGCAGCGAGGCAGCAAACTACCAGTTGGTTAACAGCTCCGCCGCGTCTCTTTTTACGGAAAGTTTTTGCTGGGGACCCTTGCCGCTTCCCGCTCCCTACTACAAAATGACCGCGCGGACTATGTAGGGTGGGGTTATCAGGGTTTATCCCCTGCCGCTCTCGAACCCCTAAACCTATGTCAGCCAATTTTGACCGTGAGTATCTTACCAATTTCATCGATCTCGGCACTACCGGAAAACTTAAAGGTTCACCCTCTCACAGGCCATCACGTAAAGTAGGCAAATAATGGTCGGGCGTGTAGTCGAAAGTGCTGCGTCAGGTCCCAACATTTTCATGTTTATGAGCGGATGTTATTGTGGGAGTAGAATTAGTGCGCACTTGCTCTTCGAATCGCAAAGGCCCAGTCGAAGTTACAGTGTGCCGTCCCCATCATTTTGTGCATGCAGATTGTGCACAAGGTTGCTGCTTCCTCATCACAAGAATCTGTTCATCCTGAGCGGTGCCGCGAGGCGTTTGGCGATCTCATAGTGAAATGCCGAATGCTTTCGTTTTGTCGATGCTGGAATCTACAACGGCACATCGGCTTCCGGAAAGGCATGGATCAACACTGACCATGCACCGTGATCCATCTGGAAGTTGGTTAAGATTGACATTGAGGGCTTTATAGTCTTTGTGTATTTGAACCTGTGCAAAGCCTGGGTCCACTGTGGGATACGAACCTCAACAGCGCTCTCGGAAACCCGCCAAAGTCGTGGATTGTGTGTGGTTTTTCCATTGCGTTATTCTGTGTTCCCGCACACATACCAACCTGGTGGAGCATCCTGAACAGCTGCCCTGGGCCTTGGCAGAAGTCTTCCCAATCCTTCGCCACCCTTCCGAATAGGAATTTTGCTGACAAAGCGTTCATGGGATCGCCGTGGCCAAGAATATCACTGGATCACGGACATGCTGTGCATCATTTTTGTTCCACTTCTCAGGCAAATTTTCAGTTCTCACCTGATGGCAGTACATTTGTTATAATGCATCTGTGAGTTGCTGATGCACATCGAGATCGCCTTAGTTAAAGGATCATGGTGGATTGCCTTGCACGTTTTCTAACTCCCCATCTTTCGCAGCCAGCTAGCTGCAGTTTGGCTCTTGTATCAAGAAGCCCCGGAGAAGTGTGTAAATGCTAGAACTATTGCAATTATCAAGACAATTATTTTCAAGGAATTCTCCTATGTACAGCTTCATGACTAAAACTTCATTGGCCTTAAGTCTTGAAATTCCTCTTGAATATTCTTAATGCAATGATAATCACCGATTCTAAACACATGCGGCTGAATGATTAATACCTGAATTACGAAGTTTTCCTTTATGCTTCGGCATGCTTGCCCCCGGGATTACTGATACTCTACTGCTATATCTTCTGGGGCCACACCACCTTCAATAAATAGTTGCCTTCAACGGTTTCGAACATCTGCTTTGTGCGGTGAACCCAGCACGACCCGACACCCAAAGATGCTGCCGCATTTAACATATTGCCAAGTGCAAGGTCGCATCCTCGATTGGGAGCCCTTGCTCTTGTCTGCAAAAACAAGAATGATGTGGGTGCATTGTAATAGGATCGATATTCTTCCCGAGTCCCACACATTGCATTCATAGCCGAAAGCTTTTTAACGTTTCCTTGTCCTGAACAACAAAGAGTACTGCTGGTTTGAACTGCTTGGTGCATCTGGTTTTACAAATTGCGTTTAATTCTTCTCCTCCTGATCTGTTAGGCTTGAATTTACGGATACTTCTTCTCTTAAGAGTGTTTTAAAAAGGAATTCGTTCATATCACTTACGCTCTCCTTTTACTGAAACAGTCTGTGATGTTATAGAAGCACTTCCATGGTTTCATACATTTCCTATGGGGGGGTTAGCTGTGCTCCGCGCAACAGTAGTGCGCAGGGCGAGGAACTCTTTTGGCGAAAGAGTTTCCGCGCCTTTTGAATCGCCGGCGGCCTGTTTTCCGGCTGTTGTCTTCTTCTACAGCTGCCGCAGGGAAGGCCGAAGCGCCTGAAGGCTGTTCGCCAAATGTTTGTTCGTTTCTGCCTGAAAAGCTTTGCTCACAAGTTTTCTTATAAATTCGGAAACCAGGACCCGGAGGGTGTTCTTCGAAAAATCGATCCTAAGCACGACCGAATCCACTTTGGGGGCGGTTGGCCGGGCCCCACGGTGAAAGAATGCTCACCTTGGAGTAAAGCCCAGAAGAGCGCTGAGACCGCCTGTAGTCCTTGGACCCCGGAAGGGGGAGGACCGGATCCCATCCTCCTTCTGGACATGAAGACGGCCTGATTCTACTGCCGCAAAACAGCAGGCGAAACATCAGGATAGTTGATGCTGTATGGAAGATTACCGAGGACTACAACGCGCTTTTTGACGATTCGCAAAAAACATTTGAAAATCAAATGAGAGTGCGTCCTGCTCGTAAATTACCACCTTTGGTTTTATCCTTTTCCTGCAGGTCAACAATTTCCCATCCAATCCAATCAAATGAAGCTTCTTTGCTTTGAAATCAAAGCCCGGACCTATCTCGACTACCGCATCGGCATCTCTTAGTTCGGCGCGTTGGACCATTCTCTGCGAATCGGCCGGTTGAGCCAGGGAAATGTGGCTGAAAAATTTTTCGAGGCCTTGACTTTTTCCAGGTAAAAATACTCGGCTGGGCGATAAGGAGGATGGCTCCGACTCACCTGAAAAAAGGTCTCAACTCAAGCATTTCGGGCCGGGGCCGAAACGCTTCCAGATTTTGTAGGTGCATTTACGGCGTTATCGGTGCAGAACTGTACAGCAGCAGGTAGAGCCTAAACCTTTTCCCGCGCAACCTCCGCCTGAACCTGTGCTTCGCGGGATCTCACCGACTGCTATATCGGAGGAGGCCGTTTTCCAAAAACACCCGGCCTTGGAAAAAATCTTTAACTCAGCATGTTAACAGCTTCCTGGAAGCTTGCCGAAAATCTTCCAACCTGTAAGCCCCGCCTCCGCCGGGCTCTTTGACGCAGGCGGACGCGTTTGCGTATAGGAGCGTGCGGTTTTCAAGTTATCGAGCCCTGAATTCAGGCATTTTTTTTCGGCACGTGAACTGATCGATTTCTCGGCTTCGTGCTAAAGCAAGTTTATCGGATTCCTCGATATGCCCGGATAAGCCTATGCCCAGCAGCTTTGCCACTTTATCGAAATCGTCTGCTGCGTCATCTGAACCTCCAAGATGCGTCCGGTTCCACCCGTAGAGAGTGATGGCCCCTGAAACTGAGAAGGCAATATTATCCGGGAACGGCGCCGGAAGGAACGGGCCCTGGATATGTCCCTCGATACTCCACGCAACAAGCGGTTTACCAAATACATAAGCCGCTATTGCTTTTGCCGCGTCAAGCCACCAGCAGCGCCCCGACAAGGCGGGGCCCGTGTGACGGCAAGCGCGTCAAGCTCTTCGCCGACAGGCCGGCTCTTTCCAACGCATTTTCGATTACTGGGTACTCAGCACCAAGTGCTTTTCTGGATGCCAGTTCAGGTACTGCACCCCAAAAGGGACTGAATCGAAATTCACTCTGGCTATCACGCTTGACAATATATCATTTCCGTCCCTGCCGCTGTTTCATTGCAAAAGAAGTCTAATGCCAAAATAATTATCACTCAATTGTTTCCTCTTTTGAGTATAATCTACAATGGTTGTTCAAATACTGTATCAAGAAAAAGAAGAATCCAGCGTTTTCAATGTCCAGTGGAAGTTTATCATACATAACGTTTATGCCAGTGGCTTTCATTGGTTTTAAGCCCATTTCTCCCTGCAAATTGTTATTTTGTAGTAGTGTGCTGACCTTCGGTTTGGGGATTCTGCCTGACAGAGACATTTTCCACATTCTGGGGAGGACTTTTCACTTGTGGTTATCTTGGGTTGTGTCAAGACTTCGTTATCTTTCATAATCTTATTAGCATCACGCTTAGTAGCCATATGGGGTATTTTCCTCACCTTGATGGAACTCCGGCCATGGTCGTAATGCTTATTTTTTCATTTGTGGATTGCGTATCTTTTTGCTGGGCTTGATTGCACATTCTGTTGTCCAGGAACATGGTGTGTCGGCAACTCAAATCAGTCGCGCCCAGGATATTCTTGGCATGCAAGCAGCCGGCAATCGCCGCCCCGCTTCTCCAGGGGTAGAAGTTTTCACAGCTGCGTCCCTTCGGATCGTTTGGAACCATTACGGCCGGATTGCTTCTTAGCGTTTTGTACACGGACAATTCCCTTCTTTTTCGTCGAAGGAATCGGACCAACCTACTTCGAGAGGTTGAGCACTACCAATTTAACCGCTGTTGATCACAGAAATGGTCATTTTTTGTTGCTCAAGCGGAAAGAATTCGAGTTTGGGGTAATTCTGTGCCCGTGTCGGCCTCGTTAATGCTTGCTTTTTTTCTCTCTCTCTCTCTCTCTCTCTCTCTTTCTTTTTTTTTTTTTTTTTTTGTTTCTTTTCTTTTTTTTAAAAAAAAAAAAAAAAAAAAAAAAAAAAAAAAAAAAAAATCTGGTTGAAGAGTGCAAAGATCCCCGTTTTTAGGAAAACCCGGTACATCAAATAGACTGCTATAAGTCTCAGAAAATGGCCTAGACCTTTTATCCAGGCGGTGTAAGAGGCAACTGAAAGCTCAGAAAGAACGCAGAGCGTTAACGAGGCCAACAGGGCACAGAATGCCCCGAACTCGAATTCTTTCCGCTTGAGCGACAAAATAACCATTGCTGTAATGAACAGCAGGATTATTGCGTAGTGGCTCAACCTCTCGAAGTAGGTTGGTCCGATTCCTTCGACGAAAAAGAGAGGGAAATTGTGCCAGTACAAAACGCTAAGAAGCGATCCGGCCGTAATGGTTCCAAACGATGCAAAAGCAACGCCGGCTGTGAACTTTCTACCCTGGAGAAGCGGGGCGGCAACAAGTGCGGCTGCTTGCATGCCAAGAGATATTGCCTCCAGTTGGGCGGACTGATTTGAGTTGCCGGTGAAAAGCACCATGTTCCTGGACAACAGAATGTGCAGAATCTCGATCAAGCCCACGAAAAGATACGCAATGCCCACAAATGAAAAATAAGCATTACGGACCATGCGCCGGGAGTTCCATGAGGTGAGGAAAATACCCCATATGGCTACTAACGTGAACATGCTGATAAGAGTATGAAAGATAACGAAGTCTTGGACTGCAACCCAGATCAGGCCGGCAAGTAAAAGTATCCCCAGAATGGAGGTATGTTTGTCAGGCAGAATGCCCGAACCGAACATTGGCGCCTCTCCGGAATTGAGCAATTTCAGGAAATCGGCTTTAAAACCAATGAAACCAGCTCGCATGAAGGCACATGTATGATAAACTTCCACAGTTGGACATTGAAAACGCTGGATTCTTGCTTCTTGATACAGTATTGAACAACCATTGTCAAGTTGGTACGGAAAGAGAGGAAACAATTGAGTGATAATTCTTGGCATTGAGACTTCTTGCGATGAAACAGCGGCAGCCGTTGTAAGGGACGGAAATGATATATTGTCAAGCGTGATAGCCAGTCAGATTTCGATTCATGCCCCTTTTGGGGGAGTAGTACCTGAACTGGCATCCAGAAAGCACCTTGAGTATATAATACCCGTAATCGAAAATGCGTTGGAAAGAGCCGGCCTGTCAGGCGAAGAGCTTGACGCGCTTGCCGTCACACAGGGTCCCGGCCTTGTCGGGGCGCTGCTGGTGGGTTTGAGCGCGGCAAAAGCGATGGCTTATGCTCTTGGTAAACCGCTTGTTGCCGTAAATCATATCGAGGGACATATCCAGGCCGCTTTCCTTTCCGGCGCCGTTCCGGATAATCCTTTTATTTGCCTTGTCGTTTCAGGGGGCCATACCGCTCTCTACAGGGTGGAACCGGACGGCGGCAGCCGCCTGCTTGGAGCTACAAGAGATGACGCGGCGGGAGAAGCATTCGATAAAGTGGCAAAGCTGCTGGGCATAGGCTATCCGGGCGGTATCGAGATCGATAAACTTGCTTTGGGCGCAAACCGGGAGTCGATTCGGTTCCCGCGCTCCCGGTTTGAAAAAGAATCCCTTGAATTCAGCTTCAGCGGCTTGAAAACCGCCGCCGCTAATTATATACGCAAACACGGTCCGCCTGCGTCCGATTCGGCCCCCGGCGGAGGCGGGGCTTACAGGTTGGAAGATTTTGCGGCAAGCTTCCAGGAAGCCATTGTTGACGTGCTGGTTGAAAAGAGTTTCAAGGCCGTGCTGCAAAACGGCCTGTCCGATATAGCAGTCGTGGGGGGAGTTGCCGCAAACAGCAGGTTAAGGCAGAGGTTGGCGCGGGAGGCCGCTTCCGCAAATTTTAGGCTCTACCTGCCTGCTGTACAGTTCTGCACCGATAACGCCGTGATGATCGCATCCGCCGCCTACAAAATCTGGAAGCGTTCCGGCCCCCAGCCCGAAATGCTTGAGTTAGACGCTTTTTCCAGGTGAGTCGGAGGTTTCGCATGCCTGATTTCCTATCGCCCAGCGAGTATTTTTACCTGAAAAAAGTCAAGGCCTCGAAAATATTTCGGCCAGCATTTCCTGGCTCAACCGGCAACCGCCCAGAGAATCGTCCAAAGCGCCGAACTAAGAGATGCCGATGCGGTAGTCGAGATAGGTCCGGGGCTTGGAGCGCTCACCCGCTTTATTTTGCCCGAAGCAAAGAAGCTTCATTTGATTGAATTGGATCGGGAAATTGTTGAGTACCTGCGGGAAAGGATAAAACCGGAAGAGGCTGTAATTTACGAGCAGGACGCGCTCTCATTTGATTTTGGAAATCTTTTCGATACCGTCAAAAAGCGCGTGGTCGTCCTGGGTAATCTTCCATACAGCATCAGCTCTCCCTTGATGTTTCGCCTGCTCGAGTGTTTTCCGGCAGTAGATCGGGCCGTCTTCATGGTCCAGAAGGAGGTAGGAATGCGGTTAGCCTCCCCTCCGGGGTCCAAGGACTACGGCGTGCTCAGCGTTCTTCTAGGGCTTTACTCCAAGGTGAGCATTCTTTTCACCGTGGGGCCCGGCCAGTTTTACCCGCCCCCCAAAGTGGATTCGGTCGTGCTTAGGATCGATTTTGCCGAAGAACACCCTCCGGGTCCTGGTTTCGAATTTATAAGAAAACTTGTGAGCAAAGCTTTTCAGCAGAGACGAAAGACCTTGGCGAACAGCCTTGCAGGCGCCTTCGGCCTTCCCTCGGCAGTTATCAACGACGCCTGTAAACAGGCCGCCGGCGACCCGAAAAGGCGCCCGGAAACTCTTTCGCCAAAAGAGTTCCTCGCCCTCGCCGTACTGTTGCGCGAGCACACTTAACGTCCCCATGGGATGCCCTGAAACCATGGAAGTGCTTACATAACATCACAGACTGTTTCGTAAAAGGAGACAAGTGATATGAACGAAACCCTTAAAACGCTTCTTGAGAGAAGGAGTATCCGTAAATTCAAGCCTGAGCAGATCAAGGAAGTAGAATTGAACGCAATTCTTGAGGCCGGAATGTATGCACCCAGCGGTGCAAACCAGCAGTCAGCTCTTTTTGTCGTTATTCAGGACAAGGAAACGTTAAAAAAGCTTTCAGCGATGAACGCCGCTGTGCTGGGAAAGGATATCGATCCTTATTACAATGCACCGACCGTGATTCTTGTTCTTGCAGACAAGACCAAAGTCACGCCGGTCGAGGATGCGAGTGTTGCACTGGGCAATATGTTCAATGCGGCAGCATCTCTGGGCGTCGGGTCCTGCTGGGTTCACCGGACAAAGCAGATGTTTGAAACCATGGAGGGTAAGGATTTATTGAGGAAGTGGGGTGTCGCCGGAGATTATATCGGCGTGGGTTCCTGCATTCTGGGATATCCTGAGGGCGAGCATCCGAAAGCGGCCCCGAGAAAGGAAAATTTCGTAATCCGGGCCTGATTCGCGACCGGCCCGGCATGTCCCTTTTTTTAGAATCGGTGATTATCATTGCATTAAGATCTGGGATTTTCTAAACTTCAGGCCAATGAAGTTTTCAGTCATGAAGCTGTACATAGGAGAATTCCTTGAAAATAATTGTCTTGATAATTGCAATAGTTCTAGCGTTCTACACTTCTGCCGGGGCTTCTTGTAAATTGGGGGCCCCAACTGCGGCTCACTGCAGCGAAGAGTATGCATCGGGAGTTGAAACGTGCAAGGCAATCCACCATGATCCTTTAGACTCAGGCGATCTGACGATGTGCATCGGCAACTCGCAGGATGTATATAACAAATGTACTGCCGGATGCAGGTGAGAACTGAAAATTTGCCTGAGAGGTGAACAAAAATGATGCACAGCATGTCCGTGATGCCGGTGATATTCTTCGGCCACGGCAATCCCATGAACGCTTTGTCGCAAAATTCCTATTCGGAAGGGTGGCGAAGGATTGGGAAGACTATTCCAAGGCCCAGGGCAGTTCTCGCCATCTCCGCCCATTGGTATGTACGGGGAACGGCCGTAACGGCAATGGAAAAACCGCGCACAATCCACGACTTTGGCGGGTTTCCGAGAGCGCTGTTCGAGGTTCAGTATCCGGCCCGTGGAGATCCCGGGCTTGCGGTTCAAATACGCGAGCTTCTAAAGCCCCTCAATGTCGATCTTGACCAAAGCTGGGGATTGGATCACGGTGCATGGTCAGTGTTGATCCATGCCTTTCCGGAAGCCGATGTGCCCATTATAGAGTTGAGCATCGACAAAACGAAACCGTCGGCATTTCACTATGAGATCGCCAAACGCCTCGCACCGCTCAGGGATGAACAGATTCTTGTGATCGGGAGCGGCAACCTTGTGCACAATCTGCATGCCTATGCATGGGGACGGCACACTGTTGAGCCTTTCGACTGGGCCTTGCGATTCGAAGAGCAAGTGCGCGGCCTGTTGCTCTCCGGCGATGACGGTCCGCTCATAAACTATGAAATGTTGGGACCTGACGCGGCGCTTTCAATTCCTACACCCGACCATTATTTGCCTCTACTTTACGTGATGGCCCTGCGTAGAGAGGGTGAACCTTTAAGTTTTCCGGTAGTCGGAATCGATGGAGGTTCAATATCCATGCTCACAGTCAAAATTGGCTGACATCAGTTTGCGTTCAAGAGCGGGCGGGGATAAACCCTGGGATAAACCCCGCCCTACGGCATAGTCACGCGGTCCTTTCGTAGTAGGGAGCGGGAAGCGGGCAAGCTTTACCGTGCCCGGCAAAAACTTTCCGTAAAAAGAGACGCAGCGATATTGACGAAACCAACTGGTAGTTTGCTGCCTCGCTGCCCATTGTGGTGAGCCTGCTTGCGGCGTCATAGGTGTAAGCCGTTGTGATTCCGTTAAACTGGGTTGAAGTTGCAAGCCTTCCGTCCCCGTCGTAGACGTAAGGCGCCTGCTCACCCAGCCAATTGGTGACTTTTGTCAGGCGGGGAGGGAACATAACAACCTGTTATGTTCAGTGGTAGCGAGGGCAGACTTGCGGGCACTGCGCTTGCTCTTCAATGGCAAGCGCCATGACAGGAAGGCTACGTACGATAATGCGCATTATCGGATGTGCCGAAGCGAAGCGACTTCCACGCCCGGAAGAAGCAACCAAAGATCCCGAAGCCGACGGAAGGAACCAGGAAAACTACTGAACGTCCCGAGTTTTCTCTTTTTAAGGTGTGCCGTCTTTGAAGCCTTATTCTCTCTCCCCGGGTCTTTCCCATGGATAGAAGTCGAAATTGAAAAGTGATGCCTCAACAAGAGGGCAATTCTGAAGCTGAGCTTCTATGCACATCCTTCTGAACTTATCACTGACGATGATTGTTCCAGGGAGACCTCTGGCATAGAATATGTCCTCCCCGGACCAGGTTCCCTCTTCGAGAACAATCCGTGCGGCTCTCTTTATCAGCCCTCCCTTGCATTCGGGGCATGTTGGAGGTCTTTCATACACGAAGCCGGAGGTTTCGATGTCGATTGCAGTGCGACTACGGGTGATGGATACCAAATAATATTTGGGGCAACCGTCTCGAATCTTTCTGCGATTTCGAACCCGTGCGACTTCAACCGACCCGAAATCGCTCAACCCAGTGAGGCAATGAGCACGATACTCTTCTTTGAAACGTTCCGAGACGAGAATCTGATCGCTTGGGCCGAATACCAGATCGCCATAGCGTGAACCCCATGTTTCTATACTTACCCTCAACGGTGGCAGATCCGGCTTGCCCCCAATAAATCCCCCACAAACACGGCATCGTTGGGCCTCACCGAGCCTCACAGGTTCAAATTGCAAGAAATCGGTTGTAGCTTCACCTACTGGAGCCTTACGACGCGCTAACACATAGAAAGTCATTTATCCACCTCAGAAGCCATTAGGAAAGCGAGCTATCAAGTCAGGGTTAGAATATAACTGCTGAAGGAAATTCTCAAACTCCTGTGGTGTTGCCGAGCCGTTGTTTTCAATCCACCCTACTACTTCTTGGTCAAGAGCTCGGTGCCACTGTTTATATCCACTGTGACAAGCCATATCCTTTGCCTGTGTAACGAAGCGGGGATCTCGATATTTATATAGACCTGCAAGACTTTGATTTCTTTCCAAAGCTCGGGAAATTGGTGCAGATATAGCGTGATGAAATTGACCCGTAAGGCCTACAGCGCCAACCCCAACAGGTGCAAATACCGATGAAACACCGGCACTGGCGTACACGACGCTGACGTAGCCTACAGCGGCACCACCGGCATAGGCCCCGGAATTCTCGTTGACCATAGGGCTCAGACCAGCCCAGTTGCGCAGCGCACTGCCAGTTCCTAAAGTTAGGCCATCGCCAAACCCAGCGCTTGCGTTGACGAACCCCTAGGGAAGCATGGGCATGTCGAATAGCCCAAATGGGTCGATACCGTTGATCGGATTGTTTCGGACGTAAGCAAAAAGATTAACATCCCCGCCCCCAAACCCCAGCGGATCTTCGCTTATAAACCTTCCCACACTCGGATCATAGTACCTTGCCC
>CAVRZU010000078.1:0-4106 GCA_963725365.1 uncultured delta proteobacterium
GCGGTCGTCGGAAACCAAACCGCCCAACTGGCGGAAGCGGCTGCCTCTTTCGGATTAGCCAAGGTTTATAAGCTGGAGCATCCATTGTTGGAAGGCTTCAAGCCTGATGCCTGGGGTGGGGGCGCTCGAGTGGTTATGCAAGCAGATTCGACCCCGGATAGTTCTTATGAGCCACTCGTTTGTGGGCAAGGAAGTGGCCCCCAGGTTAGCCTGCCGTTTGAATACGGAACTCACCACCGATTGCCTCGCCTTGAGTATCGGATCCCAATAGACGGCCTTCTCGTTCGCACAAAACCCATTTACGGGGGTAACGCAATCGCCGCTTTGAGGTGTGAAGGGTTTCCTCAGATGGTAACCGTCAGGAAGAATGCCTTTGAGCCGGCCGAGCAGGTTACCGCCAAAAGCGATATTTTCGACATGGCGCCCGCCATTGATGAATCCATATTAAGGGTCAAATCGATTAAGACGGTGCCCGAACAGGTAGTCGAGCTGGACAAGGCCAATGTTGTCATATCCGGTGGGAGAGGGATAGTTGATAAAGATGATTTTCAGATGCTCACGGACCTTGCAGCGGCCATCAGCAAAGCCCTCGGCAATGTGGTGATGATAGGATGCAGCCGCCCGGTTGTAGATAAGTGCTGGATGACCTCCGACCGCCAGGTAGGCCTGACCGGGACCATCATTGCCCCTGACGCCTACGTTGCCGTCGGGATATCGGGAGCGATACAACACCTCGTTGGGATGATTCGATCCAAGAAGATCGTAGCCATTAACACGGACCCGAGCTGTAACATGTTCAAGGTGGCCGATTATGGGGTCGTTGCGGATTACAAGGACCTCATACCCGCTTTGCTGAAGAAATTGGAGGGGTGATCATGAAAGAACCTCAAATCATTGTCTGCGCAAAACAGATACCCGACCCGGAAGCGCCGTTTTCAAACGTCACGGTCAATGTTGAGAAAAAACAGGTCGTCGTAGACGCTCCGGACGTTATCAGCCCCTATGATGAAAATGCCCTGGAAGCCGCCATCAGGATAAAAGAAGAAGCTCGGGGGGGAAAATAACCGTACTGAGCATGGGCAGGAAGGTTTCGGATACGGTGCTCAGAAAGACCATAGCCGCCGGGGCGGACGCCTTGATCCTTTGGAAGATCCTCTGTTCGAAGGGCTTGAAAGCAATTCGGTGGCATACGTGCTTTCCTGTGCCATAAAAAAGATCGGGGCCTATGACCTTGTCCTGACCGGCAGACAAGCCGGAGACTGGGATTCGGGGCAGGTGGGCCTGATTTTCGGCCCGAATGCTTGACATTCCATGCATCAGCATGGCCCGGTGGTAAAAATTCATGATGGCGGTGTCGTTGTGGAGAAGACCGTACCAGTGGGCTACGAGGTGGTCGAGGCCCGGCTGCCGGCCCTGGTAACGGTGAGCAATGAGGTGGGGGAGCTCAGATATGTTGCCAGGAGCAAGATGCTGGGGCTGCTCAGGCGGCCCATGCCTATCCCTAAATGGGGTCTCAAAGATCTTGGCGACAACGCTGAAAGACTTAAAAAGGTGCAACTGATGGAACTCGCACCCCCGGCTGACATGGGAAGAGCATGCACAATCATAGAAGGATCGACAGATGAACAGGCTGCCAGGCTGGCCGCCGTTTTAAAAGAACTCCGATGAACCGGGAGATCGTCCTTTATTCAATATCAACATTAACCCAGGAAATACAAAGGAGTGAAGGCAATGTCTGACAAAGCTTATGATGCGTTGATTATCGGAGGAGGCCATCACGGAACGATCATTGCTCCTTACCTTGCCAAAGCAGGCTTGAAGGTCGGAGTTTTTGAGCGTCTGGACCATTTGGGAGGCGGAGCGGTAACTGAAGATTTGCCCTCTCCCGGATTTCGCGGCAATTTCTGCGCCCACTTTACCCGCTTCTACGGTCACCCGGCCTACAAGGACTTCAATCTCCGCGAAGAGGGACTCGAATATACCTTCCCGGATACCAATGAAGCCATCATCTTTGATGACGAGACCAGCTATATTGCCTACGCCGCCTTCACGGTGGTTAATCCCATCACCGGTGAAACAAAGTTCAACGAGGAAAACGTTAAAAAGACCTACGAACAGATCCTCCAATTTTCCAAAACCGATGCCGAGACCTATCTTGACCTCACCGAGAAATATAGAACCAAATGGCGGGCGGCTTTCCACAAACACCGCTATTCGCCGTCAACTCCCTGGGGGGTACCGGATGCTCTGGAAGAGCTTTGCTCCGATCCCGCGAGCGGACTCGATATCTCCATGCAGTATATGACCGCCAAGCATGTTGCCCGCTATTTTTTCGAAAGCGAAGAATTGAGAATATTGACCCTGAGAGGATTTCTTACCTCGTGGGGCGTTTTCCCAGATGATGTGCCGGGTCTTAATATCATCATCGCGACTATTCATCTTACCCTGGGTTGGGAAACGGCAGCCATCGCCAAGGGCGGAACAGGGTCCATCACCAGTGCACTGGTTTCGGCTGGAAAGAAACTGGGGGTCGAGTACCACATCAATTCAGAAGTTCAAAAACTGCTCATGGATAATAACAGGGCCACGGGAATAAAGCTGATGGACGGCACCGAGATTATGGCCAAACAACTGGTGGTCTCAGACAACGCATCTCCTCAGCTTTTTTTGCGATTGATAGGAGAAGACAGGATCAGCCAGGATATTAAGCGCATGGCCCGCACCTACCAGTTCGATCGAGGCGAGCTTTTCTGGGGCACAGTGGGGGTCCATGAACTTCCTCAATACAAGGCGGCCAAAAATAACCCCGATGTGAACGCCACTCCGCGCACTTATTTTGCGCCCAAAGACCTTGCGTTCATGGAAGATAAGTACATGCACGAGATCTTTCTCGGGGGCATGCCTTCCAAGATGTTCATACTGACTGCGCCCGACAGCATTTGGGACCGGAGCAGGGTGCCTGAAGGCAAGCATTCACTGCACGTCGAAGAATTCACCTGCCCCGCGCGAATTTTTTCCAGGAAGGAATGGAAACAGCTTACAGAGGAATTCGTGGACGTGCTTTTTGAGACGTGGGCCGAGTACGCACCCAACATGACAAAAGATAACCTCATTGTGCAGCGTATCACCAACCCGGTCGATATCCAGGATACTCACCTGGATATGAAGGAAGGCGGCTGGTGTGAGGGCAACTGTTCCGGCATCCAGAACGGTCGTTTCAGGGGCGTCCCAGGTGGCCACAGAACACCTGTAAAGGCCCTCTACCAGTGCTCATCGGGTACATACGGCGGGCCGGGCATAGGACGAGGGTCGAGCTACAACTGCTTTAAAGCCATTGCGGAAGATTTCAAGTTGCCGATGCCGAAATAGACCTTAAAAAGCGCGGGGGAACGTTTCCCCCGCACCCCCCGGGATTTCGACCTTGCGCGCTTAGCGCGCAAGGTCGAGTGCTCGGCGCCGGCGGCGATTGCCCCGGCTAAGGGGGGACAGACAAATATTATTGAGTTAATCCCGTCAGCCCTGATGGGACATCACTCATCGTCATTCCGGCGATTGACAACCCGGCCACAACCCGATGGCTACTGTGCGGGGCCACGGTCGATCTTGAGGCCGGAATCCAGTCCTTCCAAGCTCAGCCTGGACCCCGGCCTTCGCCGGGGTGACGTTGTATTCGAAAAACGTACAGTCCGCGCGGGGGAGTTCCTATGAAAGAGGTAAGTTTTACATTAAATGGTATCCGGCAGACCTGCGTGGTGGAAGATGAGCTGGTCCTGATCGATTTTTTGCGCAAGGAAAAAGGCCTGACTGGCACAAAGCAATCGTGCGACCGCAAGGGACAATGCGGCGCATGCACGGTTATCGTCAATAAAAAGGCAACGCGTTCCTGCCTCACTCGGGTTTCGAAACTGGAGGGGGCAGATGTAATAAGTATCGAAGGACTTGGGACACCGGAGAATCCGCACCTCATCCAGGAGGCGTTTGCCCTGAGCGGCGCGATTCAATGCGGTTTCTGCACTCCGGGGATGATCATGGCCTCCAGGGCGCTTCTTGCGAAAAACCCCGATCAGCAATACAGGAAATGGAACCAAAGGCAAGGTTACACAAAG
>CAVRZU010000079.1:0-18541 GCA_963725365.1 uncultured delta proteobacterium
AAAGATGAAACTGGAACTGGTAGGGCTTCGTGATTTCGAACACCTCAAGCCCGCACAGTTGAGCGGAGGAATGCAGAAAAGGGTGGCTTTGGCGCGCGCCCTTGCGCTCGACCCCGAAATCGTCTTCTACGATGAGCCTACCTCGGGGCTCGACCCCGTGGTGACCGGGGTTATCGGTCAGCTTATTCTAGACTTGAGCAAACGCATGGGAATCACATCGGTCGTTGTCACTCATGATATCGGCAGTGCCTTGAAAATATCCGACAAGATGGTGGTTCTGTTTAGGGGAAGAGTCGTAGCCGAAGGCACACCTGAAGAAATACAACGATCCTCCGACCCCGTGGTTCAGCAATTTATTCACGGAAGTCCTGACGGTCCTATCCCGCTTCGCCAGTCGAGCCGGGATTACCTCGAGGATTTGTTGGATATGTAAAGGAATTGAGGAATTGAGGAATTGAAGATTTGGAAAGACTGGCGCATTGGGAGTTTGTTTTAATTCCTAAATCCCTCAATTCGTAAATCGATTTTAATTAAGGATTTTGTCATGCAGGTTTTTCGGTCGGAAATAAAGGTAGGACTGCGGTCCTTGTCTCGTTCATTCTTTTCGTGATCGGGATCTTTGTGGTGAGCGACGTCCGCTCCCTCTGGGATAAAAAGAAAACGCTCACGATCCTTTTTCAGTATGCGGATGGGATAACCGCAGGGTCTCCGTATGGACGCCGGCTTTGAAGTTGGCGGGGTGAAGGAGATACGCCTGGCCCCGGGAGTGGCTGACCGCATTGCGATTACCGTAAAGGTTTCTCCGGATGCCCGGGTGAGGAAGGATTCCCGTGCGGAAATCCGGAGCCTCGGAATGATGGGAGCAAAATACGTGGAGATAAGCCCCGGATCTCCTGATTCCCCTGTGCTGGCTTCGGGCGATACCCTCGAAGGAAAAAGCCCGGCTTCGCTTTCCGAAATAATTGAAACCGGAGGCAAGGTCGCCTCCGGCCTGGTCGATTTGGTTCAGAACGCAAAAGAGCTGATCTTTGAGGTTCGCAACGATTATACGGTAAAGGATACGATTCAGAACGCAAATACCCTTATCGACCAGTTGAAAGAGCGTACTGCCGATCTGCGGCCGATAAAGGAAAACGTCCGAAAGGCATCGGGAGAAGGCGGACATGAACTCGTGTCCTTGATAAAAGAGGTCCGCGCCACAAATGTGAGCGTGGCAAAAAAACTTGGTTCGATTGAAACCGAACTGAACAAGACGCTTGGACAGGCGGGCAGGGGGCTCTCGGAAGCAGATGAGACCATAAAAGGGGTCCACTCGATCGTAAGTGCGAACCAGGACAACATACACCTCTATTCTCGATCATTTGAACGAAACTTCGCAGCACCTGGACGCCTTGAGCGAAGACCTGAGACTTCATCCCTGGAAAGTGGTATGGAAAGCTGACGGACAGCTTGAGCCCGCCAATGCCGAGGAGTGGAGAGAAAAAGGCAGGATGGGACCATATGGGAAAAAATAACGCGCTTATCCTGGCCTGTCTCATCTTTCTTTCGGCTTGCGCCTCCGGAGGGGGAAATCCGTACAACCGGGCGGTCGAAGATTACAACATGGGGCATATCGGCCAATGTTGCGATGCCTACAGGCAGGCCATTGTGCTTTCACCATCCCACCCCCGGCCCCGGTTCAACCTGGCGGTGATCTATCAGGACCAGGGAAAATCGAAGGAGGCCGAAGAGCTTTACAGGGAGGTTGTGAACCAAAATCCCGGGTTTGCTCCGGCATGGTCCAACCTTGCATCCATCCTGGAAGACCGGGGGCAGCCGGGTGAGGCTGAGACGCTTCACCGGCGCGCCATGGAGGCTGATCGGGACGGTTGCGCCGCGGCGAGCCAGTTCGGCTATTTTTTGCTGAGGGCTCAACGCGGCGACGAAGCCGAGGCTATCTTCGAACAGACTAAAGAAAAAAATCCACGGTGCGCAAACGCCTGGTTTGGCCTTGGGCTGATTGCCGAGGCAAAGGGCGATTGCCGGAAGGCCCTCCAAGACTATGACAAGACGTCTATTTATAATCCGTCCGATTTGGAAGCATATCTGCGCTCCTCAAGGATTTTGATTTCCCTGGGGCAGGAGGCCCGTGCAGCCGGGCTGCTCCAAAAGGCGGCAAGCCTCGACCGGTCCAGAGGCGATATAAACCTGCTTCTCGGCACAGTGCTCCGGGAAGAAGGTAAATTCAAGGAAGCCGAAGAAGCCTTTGAGCTTGCCGAAAAAACCGGGGCGTCCCCGTCCGAATGCGACCGGGAACTGAGCATCGTCTATGGGAAACTCTGCGAACAATGCACCGCCAAGGGCAGGTAAAGAGGCTGAAGCAAACGAAAGACTGAAGGCTATGAAGCTTCAGTCTAACAACCTAAAGTCAGTGGGATAGGGGAAAGGTAGTGGTCGACCAACCTGCAACCGGTAACCTGAAACCCGCAACGTCGAAGGCGAAATTTATCCTCGCATCGATCTCATCGGGGTTGAAATTTGCCGGCTCCGGTTTGATCGACTTGTTTCTTCCCGTGAGATGCTCGGGTTGCCGAAAGGTGGCAACCGGGCCCCAAAAGTCCTGGTGCCGGTTGTGTTGGAGCCAAATCCCGTGGATCGCCTCGCCTCTATGCCCAAAATGCGGACGGCCCTTTAGAGATTCCGGCGGCGGTTCGGACTACCTGTGCGGCGAATGCATCGAGTCGGTTTTCCATTTCGATTCGGCCAGATCGGCGGTTTTTCATGAGGGAATTGTCCGCTCCGGAATCCACCGGTTCAAGTTCGGGGCGCAATTGGAATGGACGCCTTCACTGGTTGAATTGCTTGAAACCACCTACGCCGGCTGGGGTTTGCCAGCCCCCGATTTTATCGTTCCAGTGCCCCTGCATCCAACACGGCTAAGGCAAAGAGGGTTCAACCAGTCGGCGCTCCTGGCCGGCGAGTTTGCGCGCAAAGCCGGGTTGCCTGTCTCATTCAACGTTATCGTCCGAAAAGATAAAACCCTGCCGCAGACTCGTCTGAAGCGCGAGGAGCGTCTTAAAAACGTTAAAGGCGCATTCGAAATTTCCGATTCGAAAATGGTGCGCGGCCGCCGCATTCTCCTGGTAGATGATGTCTTCACCACCGGCACAACTCTAAGCGAATGCGCAAGGACGCTGAAAAAAAAGGGAGGAGCATCGGAAGTGCATGCGATGACCGTTACGCGAGCTCTGCCCGACTAAAGCGAAGAGAAGGGAACACGAAGACGTGGCGCACGGCTATTAAGTCTTCTCATCTAAATCTAAATCGCACGATTGTCGCGCCACGTGGCTGCGGAACGGGACCCACAATGCCGGAAATAAAATGGATGCCGAGGATAAAAAATGAGAATCCTTGTTATCTGGTTTGACATCTTGACCGGCCCGCCCGTATAAAGAAGATGATTGTTCAAAATGAAACCCAACGATCAAACGAATTCAAGAAACTGTAAAGGCCTTTTTCAAAGGGCTCGTAAAGAATGCTCCTGGTGAACCTGAGAATACGCGATAAATCCTGTTCAATGATCTTTAAATTGCGGTCTTTTGAAATGGCCTGTGATTTGTTCCGCGCTTCAAGCATGACGCCGGTCGAGAATGCGTCGGGTTTGAAAATGCGGGCTTTTCCCACCTGCAAGAGGGAGTTTCGGGTTTAATTAAGTTGTGGAAAGAGTGAGAGCCGACCGGTTTCCTCATCATGAGTGAACCAGGATTCAAACTGGTCAATGCCTAAACGAGGAGAGAATCATGGAGCTGCAGAGCTTTTATCGGGATTTAATGAAGATCAACGGCATGGGAGACAACCAGGACAAGGCCGAGGCATCCAAGGCTTTATTTGAAAAGGTGAACCAATTTCAGATGCCCGAACATTTCAACTGGGCCGAGGAAATCTTCGAGGGCATGCACGTAAAAGAGCGTGGAGATCAGACGGCCCTTATCTGGTATTTCGTGGATAATGACCAGGAGAAAAGATTTACCTATACCGAGTTTGCCCAAAAAGGAAACCAGTTCCTCAACTTCATGCGCAAAAAAGGTGTAGCCAAGGGCGAAAGTGTCTACATGATGATTCCTTCGCTTCCGGAAACCTGGTTTGCCAGCTTCGCAACCGTTAAGGGAGGCTTTGTTTCCGTTCCAACCGCTACCACCATGACTCCTAAAGAACTCGAATATCGCTTCGGGACCTTTCAGCCTCAGGCCATTTTGGCCGATCAGATCAGCGCCCCCATCATTGACGAAGGTCTGAAGGCTGCCGGGACAACCCCCAAGGTGAAGATTATCGTCGGCGGCCAAAGGGATGGCTGGACGAATTACAGCGAAGTGGATAAGGAAGACACGAGCGCCGAGGGAGCCAAAACAAAATCCAATGATCTTATTTTGTGCTTCTTCACCTCGGGAACAACCGGGATGGCTAAAAGGGTCGCTCACACGGCATCTTCTTATCCCATAGGCCACATGTCAACGGCCAACATCATGGGAATACGGCCTGGGGATATCCATAACAACTTGAGCGCGCCGGGATGGGCTAAATGGGCATGGAGCAGTTTCTTCGGTCCGTTCAACGTCGGCGCCACCGTGACGGGGTTCCACTTCACCAAGCTCGATGTCGATAAGTACCTGGGAGGCGTGGCCAAGTTCAAGGTGAACACCTTCTGTGCTCCTCCTACGGCCTGGAGAG
This sequence comes from uncultured delta proteobacterium, assembly GCA_963725365.1. Taxonomy (GTDB): domain Bacteria; phylum Desulfobacterota; class Syntrophobacteria; order Syntrophobacterales; family Syntrophobacteraceae; genus SbD1. The sequence goes on from CAVRZU010000079.1 coordinate 4,708, forward strand.
CCTTCATACTGGCCGATCTCGGCAAATATGATTTTAGCAGCTTGCGGGAATCCGTCAGCGCTGGTGAACCCCTGAATCCCGAGATCATTTCGACATGGCAGAAATACACGAAGAGTGAAATCAGAGACTTCTACGGGCAGACCGAATCAACAGCTATGATCGGTAATCCGCCGTGGACCAAGGGCAAGATCGTCCCGGGCTCTTTCGGTCGCCCCTCCTTCCTCTATGATGTGGCTATCGTGAGCGACGAGGGAAAGGAGGTCACCGAGGCTAACGAGGTTGGCCATATCGCCGTCAGGCTGGATCGTTGGCGAGCCAAGGGCCTCTTTGGAGAATACATTGGCAATCCCGAGAAGATCGCCGATGTCTTCAGGGGCGACTATTACTACACTGGTGATCGTGGCGTAATCGATGAAAAAGGCAATTGGTGGTTTGTGGGCAGGACGGATGATGTAATAAAGTCATCGGATTATAGGATCGGTCCCTTCGAGGTAGAGAGCGCTCTCGTTGAGCATCCGGCCGTAGCCGAGGCGGCCGTGGTCGGCAGCCCTGATCCCAGGAGGTGGCAGCTTGTCAAAGGCTTCGTCATCCTGAAGCCCAACTATCAACCTTCGCGGGAACTTGCCATGGACGTTTTCAAGCACTGCACCAATGTTCTTGCGATGTTCAAGATTCCGCGCATTCTTGAGTTTGTGCCCGACGTGCCCAAGACACTCAGCGGTAAGATTCGAAGAATCGACCTCAGACAAAGAGAAGTGGACAACAAGAAAAAGGGCGAAAGAGGGACACAGGAGTATTTCTTCCATGAATTCCCAGAGCTTAAGCCTGTTAAGACTCGCTAATCCTATCTGGTTTTAGAAGCTTCTAATCTGTTTGGCGCTCCCGAGAACCGGGAGCGCCTCTCAAACCCACCCCCTTCGCTCCCCGATTCACCCATCATTTTAACAACCATCTCCGCCGTGCCCATGCCCATGGTCCAGCCAAAGGGTCCCATGACCGGTGTTGAGCCAGAGATTCGGTGGTATGGAAGAGAAGTGTTCCAACCGTCCAACTCGGCCGTCCCCGCGATCCGGAAGTGGGTTTCCAGATTGCTGAATACCAACTTATTTGCATCGTCGGTAAGTGAGACCCTCGGTGCATACCGCTCATTGGATTCATCGAGAGGGACGCAGATGCTGTATCCTTTGCCGGATAAATATTGAGAAAGAAGTTGCCCCCGGATGAGAGCATCGAACAGGTCCAGGATGCAGTCGTCTAAGTTGGTCGGGGGCTGGTTTCGGAAAAGCGCGGCAGAACCGGTTTCCAGGTCGATTCGATCAAGTAGCGCGTCCTCGTAAAGACTGATTTCGTGAGCCACGAAGCGGCGAAGGGGGCGTGGGGATTGGGGGAACAACAGCTCGTAACGCTTTAAAATTCTTTTATGCTAACTTGAAAGCAATTCGGTCTCAGTTTTGGGATTTCAGCGGGCGCGGGCCGGGTCGTATACAGGGACTTTGCATTTTTTGGCGGCCTTCGCGAGGGATGTGTCCTGTGTGGAGAGGGGCAGATCAAGCCTCATGGCAAGGTCTAGGTAGGATGCGTCATAGGTTGACAGCCGGTGTTCCCTCGCGAGCGAAACAATCTTCCTGAGCATCCGCTCGGGGGGGTCCTGTTCTACCGAGATGGGCAAACCGCCCAAGAGCTCGAGAAAGCGGACGACTGAAGCTTGGCTGAGGCGGTTTTTCCTTTCCGCGACAAGCAGCACGTTGCCCACCTCCAGGGGCCATATGGCGGGTACAAAGGCCTCCCCGGCCTCGAGGCTTTCGAGGACAGCATCCGCGTACCTGTTTCCCTCATCTTCGAAACACCACGACATGACGACCGAATTATCGACGATAAACCGGGCGAACATCAGCGCCTTCCTTCCTCGATCATATCGCGAATGGAAAGCCCGCCGAGGCGGTGGCCGCTTCGAAACCGTTTCAACTGGTCGATGATGTCGCGCACAGGCGTCCTTTTCGAGGCATCGGCGGGTTGCAAAGTCGCCACAGGCACGCCGTGCTTTGTGATCGTTATCTTCTCACCCCTGGCGACACGCTCCAGGAGTTGAGCGAGGTGAGTTTTCGCTTCATAAGCTCCTACTGTTTCCATAAAGCACCTCCAACAAACCAGTCTACTACCAGTCTAATTAGGGCCACCCCAAAAAACAAGCTGAATCTTTATCTGGGGGCAGGATCAAATTAAAGAATAAACTGGGTAAGGGATCAGCAAACCATTTCGTAATACTAACTGAGCAGCAAACGGCCGGAATGAATTGAACTATCTGGCGGCTACCAACGGCCGGCGTGAGCACCACCATCCACGTGGAGTACCTCTCCGGTTACTTGACCTGCCTGCGCCACATAGAGAACAGCGTTGACAACGTCTTTTACGTCCGCTATTTTCCCCATTGGATTCAGGGTCTTAAGGGAGTCCTTGGGATCATCCTTGTGCAGTGGTGTGTCTACGACTCCGGGGGCTACAGCGTTGAAGCGGATACCTTCTTTTGCATACTCGATTGCCAGACTCCGGATCACTGCATTCAGCCCCCCCTTCGTAATCATCGAAACCGAGGCATTTATGCCGGCCATCGGCTGATCGACAAGCGAGGCAGAGATGCTCACAACGCTCCCCGATTTCTGTTTCAGCATCTGTTTCACGGTTAGCTGAGTTATGTAGAGGAATCCCAGCAGGTTGGTTGAGACCAAAGCATTGAAGTCCTCGGAAGTAAACTCCGTGAAAGGCTTGACGTAGAAGATTCCGGCGTTATTCACCAGAACATCGATGGTTCCGTAGCTCTTGATCGCTGCTTCGACAGCTTTGGCAGCGGTCTCCTGCTTACCGATATCGCCATCGACGAGAACCAGGCTGGGTGAGGCAGTCAACGACTGACTGACATTACGAGACGTTGCTACGACGTTATAACCCTGCTTCAGGAAGCCCTCGACCAAACCCGCACCAATACCCTGCGATGCTCCCGTGACGATTGCTGTTTTCTTGTCTGACATACATGCTCCTTTGTGGTCGTTTTAGGAGAAGCCGGCCCTTTATATGGTGAGATAACGTTAACTTATGTCAAATAACCTAACCACTTATTTAATGCTGCCCGCTCTTGAATTGGCAGGATGATTTATTTTTTGAATTTGCCGGGACAAATTCACGTGACTATTAACCTCTGACCACTGTTTATGATAAAATACGTTGTTAGAGGCATTCATCGACTTTTCTTCGATGCCTCATAACGGAGGGGCATAATATGAACGAACTTTTGGCGCCCGGGGGCAGTCTCCTGATGGTCGAAAAAGCTTTCGGCTCGGGTGCGGAGGCTGTTTACGTCGGCTCAAAGGGGTTCAGCAGGCGAAAGTGCGCCTGGGAACTCGAAGATTCCAGCATATGGGATGCAATCGAGATAGCGCGGCGATTTGGCGGCAAGATCCGGATCGCCATAAACGCTGAGGTCCCGCCTGAGAAATGGGCGCTCCTGCTCCAAAAGATGGGAAAATACGCATCATGGGGCGCTGAAGGGGTCATAGTCAAAACACCCGGGATAATGCAGCTTGTCAGGGATAGACTGCCCGGGTTGACCATCCACGCAAGCGTTGGGTGCAATATTCAGACTGCTGCGGAAATGGCCCGGTATAAGGAATTCGGGGCCACACAGATCGTTGCTTCCTCGGAAATCGATACCACTGCAAAACTGAAGGCTTTCAAGGGCTCCGCCGACAGGCTCGGGCTGGCAACCGAGGTGCTGATCCACGGAAACAGGTGTGTCGGCGGGGTAGGAAACTGCCTTTTTCACGAATTGATCAGCGACAGCTATATAAAACGCATACATCTGGACGAAGACGGAAATGAAATAGTCGAATATGAAGGCTGGCCGGACCGAAGCGGCAGTTGCTTCAGGTTTTGCCTGCTAACCGATGAGCAGCGGCGTAAAGTGCTCCGACAGCGCGCGCACAAAGAAGAAGAAATCGAACGAATCAATTCCCGCATCAGGCGCCACCCCAACGTGGCCTTCCTCATAAACGGAAAGGCACTTTGGGACTACATGGACCTTGGCCTCCATACGATCAAGGTGCAGGGCCGGGAATATGCCGCCGAAATGGTGGGCCGGATGATTTCCTGCTACCGGGCGCTGATCGACGCGCACCGGGAAGGCAAACCTTTTGACGATCCGGCCCTGGTCGAGATTGAAAATGAACTGGACCGCATCGGCATGGACCGGGACCAGGCCCGGATGGAAAAAACCAGGGAACTGCAGGCGAACATAAAAGGTTTGTGAAAAGCAATCTCAAGGATATCTGGCTGGGGACAGTGACCTAAGTTGTTCAGTTTCCAACCACGCCCTTATAGAAACGTCGTCCCTGGTAACTCAAAATCGCCCCATCCGTGGTAATCTCCTCCAGCTTGAGACCTTCGGAAATCTTATCTCCCTCGTGTCTTTTGGAGCCGTTTATATTTATCCAGCGCTCCCCGGGCTCTTTGGAATAGATGAGCATTGAAACGGACAGGTTCGGGATGGAGTCTCGGATTTGCGGAGCAAGTTCGTGCCACTTCAGCACTCGGGCGGCGGCATGTTCGCCCTGAGCCACACTCAAGTCTGCCAGCGGTTCCATATCTGCAAGAATGCCGCTGCCGCCCGCTGGACGCGCAGGTTGCTCCGAGTGGATGGACGAGTTTTTCCGTGCCTCATGCAAGCTTGCAGTCTTCATCTCCTTTATCGTTGCGGCAGTCTTTGGGGCTTGAGGTGGTCTTACGGCGGCGGGCTTTCCAGCCTCACCTCTCTTTGATTTAATTTCAGCCACTTGATCCTGAATCCTATCAGTAGTTTGTGTTCCGGTGGCGGGCGATTCGCTTGGAGTTGTTCGCTCCCCTTCAGAGATCGCAGGGCCGGGTGGTGATTTTTCCTGTTCCGCCGGCGCGTTTTCCGCCGGTTCATGCTTCGCCTGCAATTGCACGGAGGGTGATGATGCAATTACCGGGGTGGACTGCTCCTTTGTCTGCGGGGGTGGGGCGTGACCGGTGCCTGCATTGCCGTCCCCCTGCCAGGGACGCAGCAAATATGCGAAGAAACCGATATTGATAAAAAGAATGACGGCGATAAAGCATAGCCTGCCCCGTGAGCTTATAGCTATCTTCGGAGGCGCAACCGGCGCCTCGATGGGTCCTTGGAGCAATCCGCGGCCCTTTCTGCCTCCGCGTGCCTGTTCTGATTTTTTCAGGGCATCGAGTATGTAAGACATAAGCGCCTTTATTAAGAAATTAGTTTTTTTCTACGGGCGGTGCTTTCGGTAAAGGCCTCAACATGACCTGCTCATGACCGCCGTGGTTTCTAAGCGATTCAAAGCCGTTGGAAAAATAATAGAGCAGACCCATACTGGTGCAAAGCGCAATTGCTGCCGTTATTGCAACTTTCCATTTCCGGCCGGTCCCGCTCGGACGATCTCCGAGCACCTCACCGGCAGCTTTTACCAAAGTTGACTTGTCCACGATCTTTTTTTGCTGTACGAAAGCGCCCAGGAGCGCGCGGTCGCAAATCAGGTTGATCAACCTGGGGACGCCGCTGCTATAAGCATATAAACTGTTCAGAGCGTCCCGGGAAAAAAGATTGAGAGGCGCCTCGCCGGAAACTTCTTCGTATACCCCTCTGCCTTCGGGAGAGTGCCCGGGTGAGGACTCCCCCAACTCCTGGCGCCGCGCCCTTCTGCGGCGGGCAACCGAAATCCTGTGATTTACATAGCAGTCAACATCGGTTTTTGAGAGCGCCTTGATATGACACCGGGCCACGATACGCTGGGCGAGCTGCCGCAACTCAGGTCTTGCGACCTTATCCCTGAGTTCGGGCTGGCCGATGAGGATTATCTGGAGGAGCTTTCTTTCATTGGTTTCGAGATTGGTGAGAAGCCGGATTTGTTCCAGAACGTCACGGCTGAGGTTTTGTGCCTCGTCGATTATCAGGATGGCCTTTTTGCGGCTAGCGTTCAAATCCAGCAGGAAGCTGTTAATCAGGTCAACAAGGACCTTTATGCCGGGTTTGCGGGGATAGGTGATCCCAAATTCGTCGCATATCGCGGCCAGCAGTTCGGCAACTGAGAGAGTGGGAAGTATGATGAAGGCTACGACGATGTTTTTGGCGAGCGTATCCAAAAGGCGCCGGCAAATGGTCGTTTTTCCCGTGCCGACCTCACCGGTCAGCAGCACGAATCCCCCGTCACTCCTGATCCCGTAGAGCAGGTGGGCAAGAGCCTCCCGGTGCTGCTCGCTCATGTATAGATAGCGCGGATCGGGCGCAATCGAAAAGGGTAGCCTTTTCATGTCGAAATATTTTCTGTACATTACTTCCCTACCGTCTGCAGGAGAGCCTTACGGCCATTATACCTGAAGCGGCCTGAAAGCTTACACTTATTTCGACCTTAACTGTGTTAACAGGTCTCAGGTCTCAGTTCTTTTTCTTTTTCCTTGGCTTCCCTGCGAAAAATCATAAGCTCTGCGGGCCATTTTATTATTTCTGATTGACTGAAGATTCCGGAGATTTACTTTTCTTGTTGATACAAGGTGCGATTTAGGGTAATAGCGCCCAAGTGGTGGAATCCTCGGCAGGCGAGGTTCCCGCATTGCACACAGGCCACAGCCCGTCCAAAGATGCGGTCAAGGGTAGAGAATTTTATTATTCACTTCGCGGCCTCGGTGTATAAACCTTTTGAGAAAGCAGCAAAATGAAACAAGAAGACGGCCAACCTGCCAGTAGCGGCGGTTGTCCATTTTCTTCCCCGGAAGTTGCGTCTGTGGTGGGTTAGGTTTTCTCTCCCTATCGCCTCGCCTGGCCGCTTCTTCCATTATGTATGGATGGTGAAAGCGGAAGGTAAGGGGCGTCTTATTTCCTTTCTTAAGAAATAGTCCGCCTGGCCTCTGGCCTCCCTTTACAAACTTGCCCGAATTGATTGGTTAACTCATCATGATAATGGATTTGCTAGGCAAGTTCGCCCGCGCTTTTCGAGCTGAATCTCCCAATTCGAGAACGCTGCAGGAAACATCAAAGCATGAGCGCCGGTTGGTTGATCTTTGTTCAGTCCCGGCCGGACAGGCGCTGACCGCTCTTGAGACCGGTTTTAAAGGCCTGAGTTCGGAAGAAGTTGACAAGCGTCTGGACGAGTATGGTCCAAACGAACTCTCTCATACCAGGCGCCTGAGTTTCTGGGCGGACATTTTACAGAGGTGCAAGAGCCCCCTGGTCGTTCAACTGTTGCTTATCGCTACGATTTCCGGCGTCATCGGTGAGATCAAATCGGCGATTATCGTGAGCGCCATGGTCTTTCTGAGCGTCGGGCTTTCCTATATCCTGGACCGCCGTTCGAGCAATACGGTCGAGATGCTGGGCAAGCGGGTGCAGTCTCGAACCCTGGTTCTGCGTGACGGTGGAGAAGCGGAAGTCCGGATATCCGAAGTTGTGCCGGGCGATATTGTAGTCCTGCACGCCGGCTCGATCGTTCCCGCCGACTTACGCCTGCTCACCGCAAAGGATTTTTTTGTCTCCCAGTCGGCTCTCACCGGGGAGTCCATGGCTGTCGAAAAAACGGTTTTGGGGGGATGCGTTGAAGGGTGCTCCGCTTTGGAACTGCCCAATGCCTGCTTTCTGGGAAGCAGCGTTACCAGCGGCACGGCCCGCGGCGTGATTGTCAACACCGGTACTCATACCTTGTTTGGCTCAATTTCTGAACGGCTGACGGAGCGTCGTGAAGACACAAGTTTCGATAAAGGAGTCAGGTCCTTCACCTGGCTAATGATCCGGTTCATGGTGGTAATGGTCTGCGTAGTGTATTTCATCGTGGGCATGACCAAGGGCGACTGGGTGGAAGCCCTTTTGTTTGGCCTGTCCATAGCCGTGGGCCTAACACCGGAGATGCTGCCGATGATCGTGACGGTGAACCTTGCAAAGGGCGCGCTGGACCATGTGGCAAGAAAGCGTCGACCGGGATTCCCCGCCGCGTCCATCCAGAATTTCGGCGCCATAGATGTGCTGTGCACAGATAAGACCGGGACCCTTACCCAGGATAGAAGTTATTCTCGAACGGCATGTGGAACTGATCGACCGGCAGTACAAGCTATGACGTTTTGAATTACGCTTTGACCTCAACAGCTACTATCAGACCGGTCTGCGCAATCTGCTCGACCGTTCACCGTGGTGGAACATTCCGATCTGGACCCCGAACAGGGCTGCACCCTGGTTGACGAGTTGCCCTTTGACTTTCAGCGGCGCCGCATGTCGGTGGTCGTCGATTACGAGGGCGATAACGTTCTGATCTGCAAGGGAGCGGTCGAAGAGATCTACTCATGCTGCAACCAGTATCAGATGGGCGATGAGGTATTTCCACTAATCGAGCTATGATTAGGGAGGACCTTTTCGAGGAAGTCGAACGGCTGAATAAGGATGGGTATCGGGTCCTGGGGATTGCTTATCGCGAGTTCCCGCGTACGAGAACTACCTATACAGTTGCCGATGAAAGCGAACTGATCCTTTTGGGGTATATCGCCTTTGTCGATCCGCCCAAGGAATCGGCCGGGCAGGCCATTGAACTGCTCAGGCAGGCGGGAGTTCAGGTAAAGGTTGTGACCGGAGATAACGGTCTGGTCACCAGAAAGGTCTGCAGGGACGTCGGCCTGGAAGTAAAGCGGATCATTAGCGGTGCCGAACTGTCCCAATTGACGCCCGAAGAGTTCCACCAGACAGTGCTGGATGTGGATGTTTTCGTAAAAGTTACCCCTGCCCAGAAGGAGCAGATTGTCCGGGAACTGCGCAGCCACGGCCGTGTGGTTGGTTTCATGGGAGACGGGATAAATGATGCGCCGGCCCTCAAGGCAGCAGATGTCGGGATTTCCGTGGACTCTGCTGTTGATGTCGCAAAAGAAGCCGCGGACATCGTGCTTCTTGAAAAAAGCCTTCTTGTGCTCGAAGAAGGGATTATCGAAGGCAGAAAAGTATTTGCAAATATTGTGAAGTATATCCGGATGGGCGCAAGCTCGAATTTCGGCAACATGTTCAGCGTTATCGGAGCCAGTTATCTCCTGCCGTTTTTGCCGATACTCCCCGTGCAGGTGCTGACCAACAACCTCCTCTATGATTTTTCCCAAACCGGAATCCCGGCCGACAATGTGGATGAGGAACTGATTTTAAAGCCCCTCAAATGGAACATTAATACCGTCAAGCTGTTCATGGTCTTTATCGGACCTGTGAGTTCCATATTCGACTATGCCACCTTCGCTCTGATGTGGTTCTTTTTCCATTGCAGCGCCTTTGTCGATCCGGCTACCGGTCCGGTGCAAAAAGAAGCGCTGGCAAGTCTTTTTCAAACCGGCTGGTTCGTGGAATCGCTGCTTACCCAGACCCTGATCGTCCATATTATAAGGACCCGCAAGGTTCCCTTTTTCGGCAGCCACGCTTCCATGCATCTGACCCTGACCACCATGATCATTATGGCAATCGGCGCTTGGCTGCCTTATTCACCCTTCGCAGCGGGGCTCGGAATGGTTCCGCTGCCTCCCGTTTACTGGGCCTGGATAGCACTTTTTCTTGTTTCATATTCGGTTTTGACGCACTTGATAAAAACATGGTTTTTCAATCGTTTTGGAGGTGAGTGATGGATAGCTTGCTTGATGCACTGCAGGAAGGGCGGCTGATAGAATTACCCGACAATAACAAAGATGACGCCCTGCAATTTCTTGCTCATATTATCGAGGCGATCCCATCACTGCCCACCGGTATCGACGTGGTCGGACTGGTAGCGGCAAAAGAACGCTCTACTACTTCGGCGCTTGGCAACGGCTGGGCCAGTCCTCATGTGCGGGTGCCGTTTGAAGAGGACCTGATCTGTGTTGTCGGATGGAGCCCCACAGGCATTGATTACGGCGCTCCGGACGGAAAGCCGGTATCGATTATCGCCTTGTACCTGGTTCCGGAAAACCAGCGGAACCATTTTTTGCGGGAGGTCTCGATGCTGGCTAAGGCATTGAAATCCTATCCCGGGTTTGAAAAACTCAACGCGGCCAAAGAACTCAATGAAGTGCGCGAGCATCTGCTCGATCTTATCAGCACCAGCAGGGAAACAGTGGGCCCGGACACGCGTGCGCGCATGATTCAGCTACAGGCCAGGCAGAGCGTTGCGGCCATTCCGGCCTATGACCTGGCCAGTCTTGTCCTGGAGCCCGTGACTATCATTTCGGGTCCAGGTCTCAAACATGTAGTGCTCGCTCAGGACCGCCAGCTTGTTGACTATCTTGACGCAGCGCCCCGGCTGGTGGAGCGGCTTGCCTCGGATGGCGTTTTCCAAAACGGCGGGTGGCGGATTCTGAAGCGTGGAGAGATAGCCTACCAGGGAGATCGTGTGCTCTACGACTGTCTGGCAGTAAGGGTTGCGAGCGGTAACTCATCTCCCGCCGCAAGGTCCTGAGCACACTCCTTGCGGGGTTGCGGGTTTCAAGTTTATAAAATTATCACCGAAGACCACGAAGGCACGAAAAAAGATATAAAAAAAACGAGTATTCAATATTTTACTTCAGCGTACGTCAATTCTTTCCGTTCATATGGGCAGCACAAGCTTAACATCATGTCATGTACTGTTCGCTCCTGTTCGTATGCAGAAAGGAATTTCCATGCTGAAGAAAATGTTGGATGTAAAGCTCGGAACAAAGATTTTCGGCGGTTTCGGGATGCTGCTCGTCCTGCTTGCAATTGTGTCATGCGTTGGACTGGGCGTCCTGTGGGTAATCGTGAACAATCGTGACAAAGCCGATATTGCCGATGAACAGGTAAAAACTATCCTTGAAGTCAGGCGCTGCGAGAAGAATTTCGTGATAAGGGGAGATGCCCAATATGTGAACAAAGTGGACTCCCTGATCGCGGATTTTCGGAAAAGAGCCGAGCAGGCTCAAAAAGGTGAATCCGAGGAGGAAAAGATTTTCCTGGGACAATCCATGGAGGAACTGAACCAGTATATCAGCAGCTTCCATGAATACGTGGAGAGCAAAAAAAACCAGGATGGCGCGCTTGCCGACATGGAGTCAAGGTCCCTTGCGGCGCTCTCAGAGGTGGAAAGGATTTTTGAAGATCAGAAATCACAGTTGGACGAACTGCTCAAAAAGGCGGGCGACAGCGGATCAAGCGCAGATATAAAGGATAGAACAATCAAGATGGAGGATGCCAGCCGAATCGCCAGGTTGTTCCTGGAGGCACGTTCATTTGAGAAGGAGTATGTCGCCACCGGAGATAAAAAATACAAAGTTGAGGTTGAAAAAAGGATTTCAAAGCTGCTCGATATTGCCGGTGGCCTGCGCTCCAAGTTCAACCAGCAAACCAATCTCACTCAGATGGACAAGGTGAGCGCCTCCATTGCTGCTTACTCAGTCAGCCTCTCCAAGTTGACCCAATGTGAGGAAGCAAAAGCGGCAGCCGACCAGAAAATGATCAGTTCCGGCAGGGCCGTACAGGAAATCGGTGCAAAGGCAGGGGCAGGGTTGATGGCGGAAACGGAGCGCAATATCAATTTGGCCAGATTTATCATACTGGCAGGAGTTGGCTTGAGCCTTCTCATAGGAGCGTTGATCTCCATTTTCCTTACTCGGGCAATTACAAAACCGCTAAGGGTTATAAGCGAAGGTCTGTTGGGAGGGGCTGACCAAGTGGCGAGCGCCGCGAGCCAAATTGCCGCCACCAGTCATAACTCGGCAGAAGGCGCCTCGCAGCAGGCCGCGGCAATTGAGCAGACTTCGGCTTCGCTTGAAGAGATGTCTTCGATGACCAGGCAAAACGCGGAAAATGCAAGCTTGGCCAATGGACTGATGAGCGAGATGAAAACCACCGTGACAGAGGCAAGCAATTCGATGGCCATGCTGATGGTCTCAATGGTAGAAATATCGAGGGCCAGTGAACAAACCTCCCAAATTATCAAGACCATAGATGAGATTGCATTTCAGACCAACCTGCTGGCTCTGAATGCGGCGGTGGAAGCAGCCAGGGCCGGAGAAGCAGGGGCCGGGTTTGCAGTGGTCGCCGACGAGGTGAGGAACCTGGCAATGCGGGCTGCCGAAGCCGCAAAAAATACCGCTGCACTCATCCAGTCTACAGTGCTCAAGATAAATGAAGGATCGGTCGTCGTTGAAAAGACGGGAAAGGATTTTTCAAAGGTAGTGGACGGCTCGACTAAAATGGCCGAGCTTGCAGGCGAAATAGCGGCGGCTTCCAACGAGCAGGCCCTGGGCATCGGGCAGATCACCAAAGCCGTGTCCGAGATGGACAAAGTTGTCCAGCGAAGCGCGGCAGATGCTGAAGAGTCGGCCGCAACCTCAAGGGAAATGAGTGCAGAGGCCGGGAAGATGGAGGGTTTTGTATACGACCTGGAAAAGATGGTCAACGGTGCTTCAGTTGCAGCCAGGCACGGTTGAAGGCAAAAAATACCCTGGTAAAAAGAGTGAAAAGATTTCGATTTTAGCGGGGTCCTACCCGCAGACCGGTTTTAAGCACCTGCGAGGGTTCACCGGGAGAACCTGGAACTATGAAAAAACTGTTTGTCACCGGTGCAAGCGGATTTCTGGGCTGGAATTTATGCCGCACCGCTCAGCGCCGGTGGAATGTATATGGCCTTGCCCGCCGGAATCACAACCCGATTGAAGGCGTAGATCTCAGGCGGGCCGACCTGACCCGCTTAAACGAGATAAAAGAGATTGTTCAGCAGATTCGCCCTGACGCTATAATCCATGCAGCGGCAGAATCCAACCCCAATTTTTGTCAGTTGAACCCTGTGGTATCCCGTGCGATCAATGTTGAAGCTACAGTTAACCTGGCTTCACTTTGGCGCCGGCGCCGATCATCGCGGTCAGCAGGATCATTCCCCGCCGCCTGGAAGAAGTAGAAATAGCGGGTGTAGAGCACGCCGCCGAGCGCCGCGGTGTTCGACAGGGCCGTCCAACCGGCGAGGCCGCCGCTCGCCGGCTGGGGCGAGGCGCTCCAGCCGAGCGCGACGTAGCCGAGCTCGCCGGCGACGAACAGCGCGATCACCGCGCCGATCGGCAGATAGCGCACGAAGCCCTGCTTCCAGTTCGGCGAAATCGACGTCGAGCAGCATGACGACGAACAGGAACAGCACCGCCACCGCGCCGACGTAGACGACGACCAGGATCATGCCGAGGAACTCGGCCCCCATCAGCAGGAACAGTCCGGCGGCGTTGACGAAGGCGAGGATGAGGAAGAGCACCGAATGGACCGGGTTGCGCGCCGCGATGACGGCGAGCGCCGACGCCACCAGCACGGCGGAGAAGATCCAGAAGAAGACCGCTTCGGCCTGCATTGTCTTACGTCCCTTTGCCCCTCGCCCTCCCCTCTCCCCTTGTGGGAGAGGGGTGGTGGGTGAGGGGTCGCGCCGCAAGGCGCACCCGCCACTTCGGTCACTGGGACGCGCATCATTTGCGCATGTTGATCGACGAGGCCGCGGCGTGGGGTCAGGCCAATCACGTGCCGCTGATCTGCAACGAGTTTGGAGTCTACCGCGTGTATGCGGACGCCGCCTCGCGCATGAATTGGATTCGCGATATGCGCACCGCCTTCGAGGCCGACGGCATCGGCTGGACGATGTGGGATTATCGCGGCGGCTTCGGCGTGGTGTGGAAGCAAGACGGCCAGCCCGCGAAGGTCGATCGGGCAGTGGTCGAGGCTCTGGGTTTGAAGGAGCAGTGAGAGACTCACAGTCGGGCCCCCTCCAGCCGAGTGCCACACATCTAGTACCTCGTTTATAGCAATACGTAACTGAACGAGGCGGCAAGGGACATG
>CAVRZU010000080.1:0-8499 GCA_963725365.1 uncultured delta proteobacterium
TGCCAAATGGCGCCGGTCGTCATCGTCCCGTCACCGTTCGCGCATGAAACTCCCGGACTTGATTTGAACCGGCGCGGACGCCGACAAATTGAATACGCCGGACAAAGTGACAAAAATGCGCGAAACGCTCGATTTTTCCAGCCTTCCCGCTCTCGATCGAAAACCGCTCCGGCCGAGCCCGCGCAACCTCGCCGGTCCGATCGGCGCGCTCGTTGGCCTCGCGCTGCTCGCCCTCGCCGCGATCGTGATCGGCCGCGCGCTTTCCAGCTTGCGATTGGCCGATCTGCTGGCGGCGATGGACCGGACGCTGCACCAATCGCACGGCGCCACGCTCGTCCAGGCGCTGCTGCTGACTTGCCTCTCCTATGTCGCGCTCATCGGCTATGATTTCGTCGCGATGCGCCAGATCGGCGCGCGAGGGGCGCCGTGGCGCTGGCGTCGTTCGCCAGCAACGCCTTTTCCTTCACGCTGGGCTTTCCGCTGCTCACCGGCGCGGCGGTGCGCTACTGGATTTACGGCCGCGCGGCGTTGCCGGCGGCGCGTATTGCCGAAATCACCCTTGTCGTCAGCCTGACCTTCTGGCTCGGCATGGCCGGCGTGCTTGGCCTTGGGCTCGTGCTACCGCCGCTCCGTTGGCGGCGATCGACCATCTGCCGACCGCGGCGAATTTTTGCATCGGCGCCGCCGTGCTCGGCCTGCTTGGAGTTCTACTGCGGCTGGGCGACGCTCGAGCGTTCCCGCCCCGCGCCCTTGGGGGTGGGTTTTGGAGTTGGCCGGGCGGAGAGCCGCGCTGCCTCGGCTCATGCTTGGCGTCGTCGATATCGGCTGCGCCGCGGCGGCGCTGTACGCTGCTGCTGCCCGCCTGAGAGTTCAGGGTCTCGATTGATACCGGGGATCGCGCAGAATTGCCATGCACATTGCAGGCGAGACCACCAGCCTCGCCTTCGACCAGTCTTATTCCGGGTGAACCGTCTTTCCAGCCGCATCCTCCCTGAAGCCCTTGCGATATTTCCCGGTGATAGCCGCTACGGGAACCGGCGATGCGCAGTGGTCATCAATGCGTAGCGTGGACTTTCACACACTGATCAGCGCGGAGAGGCCCGAAACCCGGTGATCCGGCAGGCGCCGGCGCGATGCGGATCACCGCTCCGGAACTTGGGCTCGACAATAATGGCAGCAGCGCGTTTCGAAGGCCGCCGGCAACGACTGGCCGACATCTTCAATCGCAATCTCGGCAAGGATTCCCCGCTCAAAATCGACCGTGACCTAAATGCAAATCAGATGCACGGGGGCTGCTTTGTGAGTCCATTTCTTGAGTGAGGGCGGGCGGTCTGTCCAATTTTACCCTGGAGCCTTGGGCTGGATAATCTCCTTACGAAACATTGGGCCATGAGGCATGAATGATTGTTCCCTTGTTGCGGGCGGATTGCAGTGAGAAGACCCCTCTCGACAGATCGACCCGCTCTCTCATGCTGTCGAGTCCGAGTCCACTCGCATAGTCTTTCCGATTCGAAACGCCGCTAAATCAAAACCCTTGCCGTTGTCCCAATATTCAGTTCGATTTTTCCGTCTTCGTTTACAGTGATACGCACACCTTTTTGCTTCGCTGTATTTTGCGATATTGTTGAAGGATCCTGAATGACACGAAACATGACTAATCTAGGTGTTCGGGATACCGAGCTTCCTCCACACCAATCAGCTGCTCTATTTTAATTTGCGGACAAATGGTCTCAATCGCCTGCACAACCAATTGATAGTGAGCACTAACCCAAGGTCGTCAAGCATCGAGGGGCGCAGGTCGGTCATGATCTTTCTGGCATCATCGAGTGCCTCTGGGTAATCGAGACGAGATATTGCAGGGATTCGGCGGTCAGCACCCCCTTCTTCAACTTGTCCTGGTTCAACTGAAGACCGAGCTTTATCCCGCTCAGACCGGAACCGATGCTATCGTGTATCTCCCTGGCGATTACTTTTCTCTCCGCTTCCTGCGCATTCAGCAACCGGGACGATAAAGATCGCAGTCTCATTTCAGACTGCTTCAGCGCCTCGTCCATCTGCACGCGCCGAATGGCTGTCCCAAGGATCATCCCCACATTTTCCAGGAGTGAAACAATTTCGATGGGAACTTTGTTTTCTTCAAAATCGGCCACGTGAATCAGCCCGGTAATGCCGTTTCCAACCCGTATCGGCATAAGCGCGATAGACTGGTATCCTAACCTGTGGCAATGTAGGCAGACCGGCCCCGTCATTTGCCCCAGATAGTCAGCGTAGAATTTTTTGGCATTGTTCGTGTAAAATGAACCGCCCTCTGTAAATAAATGAGGGTTGCGATCTCCAGATCCGCTGACGACATCGACGCACATTCCATGACAGCGATGAATGGAAAGCGGGTCCTCCCGGACCTCCGTGCTGATGCCATCGTAGGCTTGGTAGGGTATATTCCCATCGGCATCCAGGAGCCTGATTCCCGCCACGCAGCAGGCGGTAAGCTTTTTAACTTCAGCAATGAATCCATCCAGCAGCGGACCCATTTCCATATGACTATTCGCTATCTCCAGGAAGTTATGCGACGCCAGCAATGTGCGCTCTGCCCACGTACGCTGGGTAATGTCGCGATCTATTCCGCGGAAAGCCACGACCTTCCCGACACTATTGAAAACCGGGACCCCGTTGGTCTCGAGGATGACTTCGCGGCCCTCCCGGTGGATCAGGCGGCTGACAAATCCCTGCACGGGCTTTCCCAGAGAAATCAAGTCGAAAACAGCGGCCTTCCTGAATTCTTCCTCCCTTTCGGGAAACACGTCATATAAGCCTTGGCCGGTGATGTCATCGGCGCAATAGCCCGATATCAGCTCAACCACGGGGTTGGAATAGATGTAGCGGCCCGCCATGTCCAATTCCCAAATCCAGTCGGAGGCGTTCTCAGCGAGGTCTTTGAACCGTCTCTCCATGGCCCTGAGAGAATTTTTAAGCCTCTGTTCTCGTACTGCTTTTTCGATCTTGCCTGGAAGCAACCCGAAAAACTCGGCACTTTTCACCACGTAATCCGCCGCGCCCGCTTTCATGGCCCGGACTGCTATTCTTTCATCCCCCTGACCGGTGATCATAATGATTGGGATTTCGATACAAGCCTTCTGCATATGTCTTAGAAACTCCACACCGTCCATCCCCGGCATCAAATAGTCTACCAGGACAATGTCGGGCTGGATTTCATGCATCCTTTCAAGAAACCCGCCGGCATCGACGAAGTGATAGATAAAGACCTGCGTGAAATCTTTTCTGATGGCACGCTGCATCAACTCAAAGTGCGCCTCTTCATCTTCGATAATAGCCAGCTTTAGAAATTCCATGTCGGCATTCATAACTTTCACCCGAAAAACTATTCTAGTACGGAAGGCGGTTCATTTAGTTCCATCCAATAAGAATTTATCTGCATCACCTTAGCTTCAAATTCCTTAAACCCTACCGGCTTTGTCAAATAACTGTTCGCATAGTTGAGATAAGATACAGCTATGTCTTCTTCCCGTTTAGATGTAGTCAACATTATCACTGGTATTTGCTTCAAAATAGAATTACTTTTAATCTGCTTGAGCACTTCTATCCCGTCTATGCCAGGCAGCTTTATATCCAGAAGGATCAATCCTGGAAGGGGGAATTGATTTTCGTCATTATACCTGCCTCGGTGAAGAAGGTAATCGAGTGCCTCTTCCCCATCCCCCACAATATCGACGCGGTTGGCATGCCCTGCTTTTCTGATTGCCCGCTCGGTAAGCGCCGCATGAGCTTCTTCATCTTCTACTATCAGTATATTAAATGGTTCTAGACTCATTTCAGGATTCCTTGTCGTCAATTGTGAAAAAGAATGTAGAACCCCGTCCGGGTTCAGAAGTAAGCCATACACTGCCGCCGTGATATTCGATTATCCGCTTCACGATAGTCAGACCAATGCCCGTCCCTTCCTCCTTCGCCGCGGACGGAAGGCGTTCAAAAATATAAAAAATCTTATCAAAAAATTTCTCTTCAATTCCGATTCCGTTATCGCGGACAAAGAATACCGGTTGGCCGTTTATCTCTTCCGCACCAATATCTATACGGGGTGCATGATTGTCTTTTCCTATGTATTTGATGGCGTTGCCAAGCAGGTTATATAACACCTGCCCCAACCTCCTTTTCTCGCAATAGACTTCAGGAAGATTTTCCTGGACGTCCACCTCGATACAGCGACTCTCGATGTTTGGTTTGAGTGTTTCCAGAGCCTCCTTGACAATTTCGCCCAATGGGACCTTCGCTCGCTTTCCTACCAACCGGCCGACCCGGGATAGATCCAGCAGATCGTTGATCAAGGCTTCCATCTTCAGGCCGGCTGCGCTCATGTAGTCGAGATAGCGCTCAGCCTCTTTGGGAATCGCCGGCCCGAAATCTTCCCGCAAGGCCCCGACAAAGCCGCCAATGGTGACGATAGGGGTTTTGAGATCGTGAGAGATGGTATAGATGAATGACTCAAGCTCGGAGTTTTTGGTGGAAAGCTCGGAAACGAGGTCCTTGAGCCTTTTTTCTTTGTCCTGCAAAATAACCTCGACCCGCTTTCGTTCGGTGACTTCACTGAGCGCCAGGTCCCTGGATGTCCTGTATGCTTCCAGCCGCTGCAGCAGTAAATAAAAGAGTATGGACAGCGATGCGCTAAGAAGGATTCCAAAGACCATGAACAAGGAAATCCAGTGGGACCCGGTCGAATAAATGCCGGGACCCAGGTTCATTTTCAGACTCCACTTTCTTCCTCCAAGCTCCATCTCCCGTTTTGAGTAAATCTCCTGCCCGTGATCTTTTTGTATTCCATGTTGAAAGATTGACTGGTCCCCTTCGTATACGCTTACGACGAAATCCTTTATAACGCTCGATGGCAGAGCGAAATTAATGATCTTCGCTACCTTAAACTCGCCGGACAGATAGCCCTGCAGTTTTCCTTCAAACCGGAGCGGTAAAACTATCTGGAAGCCCTTTTCGCCCGTAGAAAGATCGAAACAGGGTGATATGGCGGAACCCGGACTATACTGAATCCTTTTGCCGAGCCTATCGGAGTCTTCTCCAGGCTGATAATCGAATCGAATGTAGCCGTCCGGGTCTGCCCAGTAGATCCCCGAAAAACCGGGATAACGCTCAAAAACCGCCTCTGCAAACGAGACAAAGCGCTCGCGGCTAAAATCGGGTGGATATTTATCAACCCATCTATCCGCCAGGAGTTCAAGGGCTGCCATACGGCCATCCACTACGCCTGCGATGCGAATGGAGGCTATTTCCGCCGCGCCCTCAACATGGCGCAGAATCATTTCATGCTCATGGTCAACCTGGCTCCTCCACAAGGCAGACGTAACAGCAGCAAGAAGAATGAATAACAGTATGGACCACAGCTTTTTCAATTTCACAGCGACTTCCCTATGAAAATGCGGAAAACCATTCCTCTTTCAGGTTCGGGCACTACCTGCACGGAGCCCCTATGCCTTTTAGCGATCTCTCTGACTATGTTCAGCCCCAGGCCAGTTCCCGTAATGCCTGCCGAATTTCCACTTCTCTGGAAGGGACCAAAGATCTCTTCACAATCCTTCCTGTTCATTCCCACCCCGTCATCACTCACCGAGAGAATGCAATAATCGTCGGTTTCTTCGTATCCGATCCGTATCTCACTCAAAACATCTCCGCCGTATTTTAGTGCATTATCCACGAGGTTCGTCAACACCCTGATCATTGACAGCCGATCAACCCTGATTTCCACGTCTGAATCAGGCCGGATACAGCGAATCCGCCGAACACTCATTTTGGCGGAGAATTCTTCAATGACCGTCCGGAGTATATCGTTGAGCTTGACCGTTTCAATGTTTAGAGGGGATTCCTTGGCTGCTATAAATGTATTTATCAGGTCTACAAGGCTGGAACAGTATTCTGACGCCCTGAGTATCTGCTCGCAGTAGTTCATCCCCTTCTCATCGAGCTTGCCTGCATATTGTCTGTGCAGCAGCTTTGTCAAACCGTAAAGCCCGATGGTCGGGCTTTTCAAATCATGCATTATGGAATAGGCGAAAAGCTTGAGGTCCTCGGCGCTCTTCGATAACGCCTCTTGGGCAAGCGTGCGGTCTTCAATTTCTTTTTGAAGCCTGTCATTAGAAGATGCGAGATCCAGAGTCCGTTCCTTTACGCGCATCTCCAGCTCATCATGGGCTCTTCGCAATTCCTCGGCGGCCCTTAAACGCTGAATAGCTGTTCCAAGCTCCATTGCCGCCCGTTCCAGCACCTCCAGTGTTTGCCCCGGCAGCATGTTTTGTTTTTTTTGTTTAGCGTCGGCAATGTGAATCAGTCCGAGGATGGTATCTCCAAATCTTATCGGGACCTGCGCAATGGATTCATATTCGATGGATTCGCAGTCCTCACAGACCGTAGAGCGGTCCTCATCGAGTATGCGGATGTTTACAACAGAGCAGCCGGTAAACTGCCTGGCGAGAATAGCAAAACTTTCGATGAGGCCGGAAAGAGTTGCACTCCTGTTTGCGGCTTCAAGGAATTGATGAGAAATCTCAAGGGCCTGTTCAGCCCGTTTGCGAACGGTAAGATCCTGCACCTGAAGAAGATAGCCTCCAATGATCTGATTTTGCATCAGTGGCGTAATCTGGACATCGAAAAAAAAGACCCCCGATTTTGGGGTGCGAAGAAGATCGATATCTCTAGCCTTTTCGAAATCAAATCGCGTTTCGTATCTTATGGTTTGGCCCTTGCAAAGTTGTTCCAGCGCTCTTTCAGGTACACTGGAATCATCGAAAATATTGAACTTCCCCAGGCTTGCGCTGTCCGTCATGCCCAAAAGATCCAAAGATGCTCGATTGGCATCGACGATCATTCCGCATTCATCGAAAAGCATGATGCCGATAGGCGATTTTTCGTAAATGGACCTGAACCTCTCCTCACTTATCCTGAGCGACTGTTCTGCAATCTTTCGGCGCGTGACATCCCGGTCGATTCCCCGATAGCCCGCGAACCTGCCCAATGAGTCAAACACTGGTACCCCGCTTGTCTCCAGGAAAACCACGCGCTTATTTTTGCCTGCCAAACAACTGGTAAAACCCGAGATGGGAGTTCCCTGCCGCATCAGTTCAAAGGCCGCCTGTCTCTCCGCTCTACTCTGATTGCCGGGAGGGAAGTGATCGAATTTTGAGCCGATTGCCTCATCAGGTGAATAGCCGAGTATGCCTTCCACGGCCGGGTTTGAATATGTGAATCTTCCGCCGGCGTCAACCTCCCACAGCCAATCGCATGCGCTGTTGGCCAGATCGCGAAAGCGCTTCTCGGACACACGCAATGAATCCTTTAATTTCTGTTCGCGAAGGACCTTATCGATTGTGCCCGGCAACAGCTTGAAGAATTCGGGAGTCTTCACCAGGAAATCCGCCGCCCCCAATTTTAATGCCCTAACGGCTATGCCTTCGTCTCCTTGTCCGGTAATCATGATCACCGGCGCATTTTTATCTTTCAAACGCAACTTCTCAAGAAGCTCGAGACCGTTCATCACCGGCATGTGGTAATCTATGATTATGAGATCCGAGGCGATCCGGTCGATTTCTTCAAGACAGGAAAACGCTTCGAAAAAGTGATAGATCGATGCCCCTGGAAATTCCTTGAGAACGGCACGTTTCATCAACTGGAGATGTGCATCCTCATCTTCGACAATAATCAGATTTAACGCTTCCACTATACGGCCTTGCCTGGTTTATTATCTAGTAGATTTTGAATCAATAGCTGCAAGTAGTTCAATTTTATCCCCCCCGCAAAAACGTAAAGTGATACGGTGAAGAAGAGCAACTTTCATACCATTCGTCAGGATAAATATTTTTCAAGAAAATTCGATAGTTAAGAAAAGATAGACTCAGTTTGCTCACCAAAGGTGAACTACTTTGGTTACAGCCAAGTGTCTCCCGTATCGGTCAGAACTGTCGTGTCCCCTGCTTCGATGTCCATTCAAGAGAATCTTGAAGCTGAAGATCAAAGTCGGGGACTTCTGATAGTTAAGGGACGATCGACTCAGATTGCTCACGAAAAGGTGAACCACTTTGTTTACAGCTAAGTGTCAACCGTATCGGTCAAAACCTTCCCGCCACCGGCCCCTAATCTTCCTCTAACTATGGGAACTGCTTGTACAAAACAACTTTGCAGATAAAATGGCGTGAATGTTGCTCAACAATTCCCATTTGCATTTAAACACACCATGTACTTAATAAGGAGGGTCATCAGAGATGTCGGAAGGCAGCGTAAAATGGTTCAATGAGAAAAAAGGCTACGGTTTCATCGAAAGCGATGACCAGGGAGATGTTTTTGTCCATTACAGCGGCATTAGCGCCGAGGGGTTTCGCTCCCTAAACGAAGGAGATCGTGTATCATTTGATGTCGAAAGCGGCCCGAAGGGACCGCAGGCGGTCGGAGTAAAGAAATTAGCCTGATGGGCCGCCGCTGCGATGC
>CAVRZU010000081.1:0-8400 GCA_963725365.1 uncultured delta proteobacterium
GTTGTATCTATCATAAGCGGGCTTTGCCATCCACGAGAATCATGTAGTGGTGAGTGCGATGGTTCCGGATGTGGATCGAGCGTGACCTGCCAGGCGTCGCGCTCCCTGTCACGCGTGACCACACCGGGAATAAGCTCGACCACCGTATCGAATCCATTGTTGAGCGGCAGGTTGGTCATGCTCTCCGTGTTAAACGTCGTCGTCACCTGCGAGTCGGTCGTTTCCAGCAGCGCGGCCGCTGAACCATTGACCTCTACCTCTTGCGCCTCGCCCGACGCGACATGAAGCTTGATCTCGTTCAAGTTCGTGCTGGCTCCGGCAACCACCTCAACGTTGTTCACCTCTTCCTTGGCAAACCCGTCTGCCGTCAGTTGCGCCTTATAGGTCCCGATCGGAACCAGGAAGAACCTGAAAGAGCCGTCCGCGGCAGACTTTGGTCCTGCTTGACGCCGGTCGCCTGGTTGGTCAGCTCAATTTGCGCACCGGGAACCACAGCTCCAGACGGATCGGTTACCGTGCCGGTCACTGTGCCGGTTGTAAAAAGCGATCACCACCGTCTACAGGCAAGGCGAAGAGCTCTTCCAGCGCGCGCCGGGAGGCGAGGTCACGCAGCTGCAGGCGGAATCGCCCGACACATTTTTCTATCCCAATGGCTCAAACAGCTCCGTCACCATCCACGTGAGCTTCGAACACGATGCGCAGGGACACGTGACGGCCATGATCGTGCGCGACAATCGGCATGAGGAGCGCTGGGTGCGGCAGTCGGCCGTTGCAGCGAAGTGACGCGGCCGTTGGACATCGCACACATGATCGCAACGGCCTGAGCCTGGTTCGTCAGGCGCACCGGGATCACGCGATTCTCGTACCCTTGAAGACCGTTACCGCGGAGCCATCAGCGAAGAAGGCGGTCGTCATTTCCGGGGAAGAGTTGTGGCGTTACATGGGACTCGGGCTCCACATGCTCAAGATCCAGGGCCGCGAATACCCCGTGGACCTCGTGAGCAGGATGGTACACATATACCGGCGGCTTATCGGAGCCTGGCGCACAGGCATGCGGTATGACGAACCAAACCTGCTGCTCCTGTCGCAGGAACTCGACAGGATCGGATACGAGCGGGACCGAATGCGAATGAAGAGCACAGCCGAACTGCACAAGCAGATCAAAGGGCTCTTTTAGCAGGTCCTCGACAATGTGCCTTTCATTACGGATGGGCTATCCCGGATTCAGATCCCGGATAGCCCATCCGGTTTGACAGTCTAACCGGATTTTTCCGCTCATCTGCCCTTTATCGGGTGGGGTATTGCGAGTCGCCTCTTCAACTTGCCAAAATTTTCAATTATAATTCCAAACAAAGTCTCATCATGAATTGGAGAATCGAAAATTTGCGCAGCATACTATATCTCATAAGCCTGGTTATACTGCTGGTGGGCTTGGCAGTGCCGTTCTGATTTATGCCTCATCTCACGATGACTGGACTGGCGCCCAAGGATATGAGGTCGCAGATGGATCCGTCTATCCGGTTAATCCGGAAGATTCCAAACAGTACTTGCGGGGTCTGCAACTATACGGCGGAACGGCAAATTTGCTTGCTGACCAGTTGAGACACTGGTTTGCCGGTTTATGGCATGGGAAGCCGCTCGCTTGGACTGTGGCATGCCTCACGATTCTTTTATCTTCGGGGGGGTTTTACGTGGCCAATCATCTCAGGGATTGAGTGATTGAGGAATTTGTTTTTAATTCCTAAATTCCTCAATTCGCTTGTTCCTGGGCGGGTACGGGACTTAACAAGGCTGTTTCTTTTTCCTCAACCTTCCTCAGGGCCTTCTCAATATCAAGTTCCCTTCCGATGTAGATACAATGGACCTTTCCCCGGATTTTCCGATAGAGCCGGTAGTAGCCGTCTCCGGAGAGTTGTGCGTTCCATCTGCCTATCTTTTTTGGAGAAATCGTTCGGTCGAAATTTTTTATACTTTTGGAAACTGACCTCTGTTCCTGTAATTCCGCGTTTTCGGCCCTGTATTTGTCTAACTCATGTCCAACCAGGGCGAGCTGTTCATTAGCCGCATCCAGTTCCTTTCGAAGTCTCTGCATGTTTTCTTCGAGCAGAGTCGAGCGGTTTTCAAAATGCTCTTTTCTTTCCCTGTGCATCAGAGCGTTTTGTTCATGATGTTTCAGGTTAAATTCGGCCCTCTCTTTTTCTGCGATAGCTTCATTAAGTTTCTGTATAACTGTGTCTAACTGGCCGCCGGGGTATTTCCCCCCGTGGCCGATGCTTCCCGGCTCTGTTCGCCCTGATTCCTCGGAGCCACTCCCTGCAAACTCAGTCTTGTTCCATTCAGACAGGAACAGGCTAAATAACAGCATTTGCTCAAAAACGCCGAATTCCAATCTGCGCTCGATTCCCGGTACAGAGTCCCTGAAAGCTTTCCATGCCTTCCTGACCGTTTTCTGCTCGTCGTAGACCTCACAGATAAGATCTCTGTACGCCTTTACCCACTGCACATAGGGCGCCAGGGCCGGAATGAAATAATCATCTTCTTCTTTGCGCATCCGCGTAGGCCCGACTTGTTCGGAAGTGAAATTGTACCTGGAAGACAAAATGCAGGTGCTTTAATTCACCGGCACACGGTTACGATCACATACTACACTATTTGCCCGCTCTGCCGCAATCGCATGAAGGCGCGAAACAGAGCGAAGCGTATCCAGTTTTCAAATCATTTACACACGGCCCTTCTAAAAAATCCTTGCGCGTCTTATTTTGGCAGTATTATCCTGGAATCTGCATTCCTTAGTTTTTTCCACCTTTTTGGTTACCTCGGAGGAGCGAAGAGTGAAAACCGCCCAATTGCCACTTGTTGTCGTCGTGCTGCTAGGATTGGCTGCCCTTGCTCATGCCGGTTTGGATGACGGCAAAGCGGCTTATGACAGAGGGGACTATGCCAAGGCTTATGAGGAATTCGGGAAGTTGGCGGGACTGGGGGATGCTCAAGCACAGTATTTTTTGGGACGGATGTACGAAGATGGGCAAGGCATCCAGAAGGATCGTGCCGAGGCGATGAAATGGTATCGCAAGTCGGCCGATCAGGGGTATTCAAAAGCGCAATATAGTATCGGCGCCGCGTACCAGACTGGCAAGGGAGTGCCGCAGGACTATGCCGAAGCGGAAAAGTATTACCGCAAGGCGGCGGAGCAGGGGAATGCCGAGGCACAATGTGGTCTGGGAAATATGTACGGTGAGGGCCACGGCGTGGCCCAGGACTATGTGGAAGCCGCAAAGTGGTGCCGGAAAGCGGCGGAGCAGGGTGATTCACTTGCACAAACTACTCTGGGCTGGGCGTATGCCGAAGGTAATGGCGTGCCGCAGGATTATGTGCAGGCGCACATGTGGTTTAGCTTAGCGGCAGCACAAGGCTATCCGTCTGCAGAAGATTACAAGGACAAACTCGCCGCTAAAATGACACCCGCGCAGATCGCCGAGGCGCAACGGCTTGCGAGAGAGTGGGAGCCGAAGGGCCAACATTAGGCAGGTCCTGAGAAAGAGTCTACATGGCCGGTTTCCAGTTCCTGGCCTTTTCCCGAGCCATGATGAGTTCGTCATGGGTCAATTCCGACGCCATAAACCTCAAGAAATTGTTCGCCTCTGCGTTTCCCCTGGATGCCGCAAGGATCGTCCACATGCATGCCGTGACCCGGTCGCGGGCCACCCCTTCCCCATTGAAGCACATCTTTCCAAAAAACTGCTGAGCGTCCGCAAACCCTCGCTCAGCCGCCGTTTTTAGACATTTGGCGGCCTCTCCGAGATCCTTCCCCATGCACTCACCAGTATAGTACATTCGCCCGAGATGGTATTGCGCCATCAAATATCCCTGATCGGCCGCCTTGCGATAGAGGGCGAGCGCCTCAAAACAGTTTTGGGAAAGCTCCTGCCCCCGTTCGTACCTAAGTGCAACTCTTACCTGGGAGGCCGGGTCGCCGGCTTCCGCCATTTGTATGTCTTTTTCAAGCGCCCCCGGGTGGGTATCCGGCCTTTGGACTTCTGCCCGGACAGGGGTATTTGCGCCTGGAGAGGCCGAAAGCTCGCGGAAGGTGGGGCTTAAGCCGGAAAACCGTTCCACGGGTACGGCGAAGTTGATATTCGGCCTACCGGGCACTGCTGCGGTCTCGATGCCGATAACTTCACCCTGGGCGTTCACCAGGGGGCTCCCGCTCGATCCGGGAAATGAGTGGGCGCTATGCAAGATCCCCCTTCCAAATTTCGGTATTGTCGTGATTACTTCCACATTCCCCTGGCTCACTACCTTATCGACCCCCAGGGGACTGCCGATCACGATAACGGGGTCACCAGCCTTAGGGGCGGTACCACAGCAGTAAGATAGGGCGCCGAACCAACCGAGACGTCCACAATGGCTTCGATCAGATCGTCAGGCTCATCTTCGGCCACCACGGCTTTTACATTGAATTCCCTTCCATCAGGAGTTCTAACCCTGGCCATCGCCGCCTTTCCGAGAACGTGATAATTTGTGATCAGATGCTCATAGGATTGAAAAAAGAACCCGCTGCCCTGGGCCACCGGGTTGCCGGCTCGATCGAAGACATAGATTTTGACAGTTGCGGGTTGAACTGTTTTTACCACTGAGTCAATATCGGCCTTCGCGGGACAACTCCATAAGATCGCAAACAGTAGGACGGGGAAGACGATGCAGTATATTATGAGATTTTTCATACCTTCAACTCCATCAGGTTGCATGTTTTGGGCGAAGGCGTTCTCCCATCCAGATATCGTCAGATCGTGTAATTGTTATAAGAAATAAATCGAGCAGAGGGCTGGGGCGAGTGCGGACAAATGTCTGATCCGGAGCGAAAGAAGCGAAAAAAGGCTGTCCCCTGACTTCAGAACGGACCACTGAGAATGTTGAATCTGAAAGCAAGTTAAGCAAATTGTCAGCACAGACAAAAAAAGGGTTTGCGGTATGTCCGCAAACCCTTTTTACTTGATAGCGGGGCCTGGATTTGAACCAGGGACCTTCGGGTTATGAGCCCGACGAGCTACCTGACTGCTCCACCCCGCGCCAATTTTTAAAATATACTCCGGCAAAAGAGCTATGTCAACCAAAGTAATGCAGTCATGCGACTCTGAGGTGATTTCTGAACGAAATTTCATTATACTATTTTTTCGCCCTTTCGCGCGCAGAAGGATAATAGAAAATCAGGAGGTCCGATTTGTCATTTAGAACAGTGCGGATGCTTGTGCTCACACTTGCCCTGTTGCCGCCTTGCTTTGCATGGGCGGAGGAATTGAAAGCGATAGAACCTCTGATCTCGCATAACACACGCCTTATGGTCTTTTCCCCCCATCCCGACGACGAGAGCCTTGGAGCGGGGGGCTCATTCAGCGCATCATCAAGGCCGGCGGAAAAGTGAAAGTGGTATTTATGACAAACGGAGACGGTTTTCCGGAGGGTGTGGAAAAGGAAGACCGCATCAGCCGTCCCACCGCGAAAAACTACACCATGTACGGTGAAGAGCGCAGGATAGAGGCCCTCAAAGCTGACGGCGTCCTCGGGATCAAAGAACACGACGTTATCTTCCTTGGTTTTCCCGACGGAGGGCTGACCTACCTTCGCTTGAAGTATCGTTTACACCCGGTTGCCTACAGGTCTCCTTTTACAAGGAGAACTCGTCCCCCCTCATTTGAAATGATCGTGCCTCGCACCGACTACTGCGGTGAAGACCTGAGAAAAGAGATCGAACGGGTGATGTCCGAATTCCGGCCTAACATCGTGGCAGTAACCCCAAGCTATGATTGGCACCCTGATCATACTTCGAGTTATTTTTTCGTTACGGAAGCATTGAAACATTTGGAAATGACACAATCAAATCTCAAGCCCATACTGCTTACCTTCCTCATCCACTATGGACAGTGGCCCCTCGACCAGGGGGCGGGGTCAGGGTCGCACCTTAGCCCTCCCAGCAACTTTCCTGACGATGGCCAACCGTGGATTTCATTTTGCCTCACGCCCGAGGAAATGGAGGCCAAGCGCAAGGCCATCCTGCAATACCATTCGCAGATGCTCGTCATGGGCCGCTTTCTTTTGAGCTTCTCGAGGTCAAACGAACTGTACAGGTTGGACCCGATTTAGGGGGGGTGGGGGATCTAATGGTGTTAACTTGAGATATGAATGCTTTTGGGGTCACGAAGAGCACGGGGCAGCGGAGCCGCAACCAAAGACAAAGGCTTCACCGATTGACAACCGGCCGCAATTCGACGACCTGTTCGAGTGGCGAGCCCTCACTCTGTTCTGGCTCCGCGTTAAACGTTCGAACCCATGTTAGACGCTTATAGTTCGGCGTCCGATCTGTTGTGAGGACGCACGGTCGATCTTGAGAGCACGAAGTAAAATCATTGCCATGGATCTTGCATGACAAGGGTTTTCGTGCGCTTTCTCTTTTTCGTGTCCGGCCAATACTTTTTCGGTTCGCAAGGCCACAAAGGTGCTTATCCAGATAGGTTTTCTTTGTAGACCCTTCGTGGCTCCTTCGTGTTCTTCGTGACCATGGCGGGCCTTTCTGACCGCTCCAAACGACGGTCCAACGAAGGGACAGGAGAACACGAAGTTTTTGCTCTTGGATTCCGGCTGTCCCCAGGGGACCTTCTTCAACGCCCATTGCCACCTAGAATTTTGAGCAGCCGGACCCTTTCATCGGGCGGTATCTGATCGCTCAGCTCTGCTTCCAGCGAATGGTAGGAGCCCTGGCCGGCAAGGAATCCATTCAGGCGGGCTGCCGCCGTCGAATCGACAAAGGATTCCCCAGGGTAGATTACCCTTAATTCATTTACCAGGTCGGGTCTTTGCCGCAGATAATATTTCTGGTGATAGTCTTCCGCCGGGTAGAATCGGGCAGCGGGCAATATTTCAGTATATATCTTTTTGTGTCTTGCCGCCTCTTCACGTTGTCTGGATTCGATAGCCAGCTTTTTCTGTTCATCATTGTGATAAAAAATTGCGGACATATACTGCCTGGACCAGGAATAGACCCCGGGGTCATGGCTTTTCCAGAAGATTTCAAGCAACTCCCGGTACGAGATAACAGACGGGTCGTAAGAGATCTCCATGCTTTCCGAATGGTCGCCCAAAGCCCGGTACGTGGGATTTTCCTTGAGACCGCCGGTATATCCGGCCCGCGTTCGAATCACTCCTTTGATGCTCCCGAACTGGGCATCTGCACCCCAAAATCAGCCAAGGGCAAAAGTGGCCGTTTCCATTTCCCGCGCAGCGG
Source organism: uncultured delta proteobacterium (assembly GCA_963725365.1). Classification (GTDB taxonomy): domain Bacteria; phylum Desulfobacterota; class Syntrophobacteria; order Syntrophobacterales; family Syntrophobacteraceae; genus SbD1. The sequence continues at coordinate 7,280 of CAVRZU010000081.1, forward strand.
GAGCCGGGCGCTCGAGCTGCCTGTTTTCAAGGTCTGTGCTGTCTTGTGCTGCACTATTCATTATTTCCCCCTGATTTACCGCTTGTGGTCCGTCTTCGGCGGGAGGATTAAAAGGACATAGCGCACTGCCGAGGAAAAAACCGGCAAGCGCCAGCCAGATAGTCCTGGTTCGCGGAGCTAAGATCAACTCGGCTATCTTCTTTGGCATTGAATGCATCTTAAAATTACTCCTTCTTTTATCAAGTAAGAACTTGCGATTATGAAACGTTAATGAATCGGTCAAGATTTTGTAAAGAATCGGCAGATCAGGAGGAGATTGTTTGCGGCTGGTCTCTTAGAGGCAGGCTGAACCAAAACAGGGTCGTATCCGTCGTGCTTTGGACTCCCACTTTCCCGCCGTGGGCTTCAAGGATTTCCTTGACTATGGCGAGCCCTATTCCAGAGCCGCCAAAGTCTCTCGAACGGGATTTTTCTCCACGATAAAAGCGTTCGAAAATAAATGGCATATCCTTAGTGTCAATTCCCGGACCGCTATTTTGGATATAGAATTTCGCCGTGCGGTCAATTGTCTCTGTGCGGACCGTTACAGACCCGCCTTCAGGTGTATACTGCAGTGCGTTTTTCAGGAGATTTTCAATCACCTGGCTGAGTTTTTCGCGGTCCGCCGGCGCAACAGTTGCGCCTTCGCTCAGTTGCGTGCTGACCCGGATCTGTTTCTGTCTGAACTCGAGGTCGAACTTTTTCAAAGCACGTGAGGTCAGTTCGGCGATGTCTGTCTCCTCCAGTTCGAGGTTCAACCTTGCGTCGGCTCTTGCCAATTGCAGCAGGTTTTCGACAAGAGAGATCAGCCTCAGCGTTTCTTCCTGAAGCAGTTGAAAAGTTTCCTGCGTAGGGGGCACAACACCGTCTTGAAGCGCCTCCAGATACCCTCTGATATTTGTCAGGGGCGTGCGAAGTTCGTGGGCTACATCGGAAACCATGTTCCGTCTGAGTTGTTCGACTCGCTCGAGGCTTGCGGCCATCCGGTTGAAAGCGCCCGCCAGTTCGCCAATTTCATCATGCGAATCTGCCCGCACCCTGGATGAATAATCGCCCCTGGCAATCAGGATCAAGGAGGAAGG
>CAVRZU010000082.1:0-13647 GCA_963725365.1 uncultured delta proteobacterium
ATGTTGACCCGCACTGCATAATCGAGGGCATGGTCCTTTCGGGTTACTCCTTTTCGGCCTCCAAAGCATTCTTCTTTATCCGTCCGTCCTACGAAAGCAGTGCGCTCATATTAGAGCGCGAGCTGGAATACGCACGGCAGGCCGGTTTTCTGGGAAACAACATCCTTGGTACGGATTTTTCTTTTGACATCGTGGTCCATCGCAGCGGGGGAAGATATATTTGCGGAGAGGCAAGCGCGCTGCTAAACGCCATAATGGGGAAAAGGCCCAACCCAGTAAAGCCCCCTCCATATCCTACCGAAAAAGGCCTCTGGGACAAGCCGACCGTCGTTAATAACGTGGAAACCCTGGCCTGTGTGCCTCATATTCTGCGCAACGGCCCCGAGTGGTTCAAAGGCCTGAGCGCCACCCCGCATGGGGCCGGCACCAAGTTGTACGGCATAAGCGGTAAAATAAATATCCCGGGCGCGGTGGAGCTGCCGATCGGCACGCGGCTGAGCGAGATAATCGAAGAACACTGTGGAGGAATGAGTCCTGGCTCCGAATTCAAAGCCTGTCTTCCTGGTGGGGCTTCGACCCGGTTCATGACCGGGGAGCATTACGATATTCCGATGGATTTCGAAGATCTCAAGAAAATCGGAAACCGCCTCGGCACCGCCGCCGTAATGGTCTTCGACCAGAAAACCTGTCTTGTGGGCGCCACTTTGAACCTGATCGAATTCTTCGCCCGTGAGTCGTGCGGGTGGTGTACGCCCTGCCGGGAAGGTTTGCCATACATGCGGGATCTGCTGTGGAGAATCGAAAACGGGGAGGGGAAAGAAGAAGATATCCCCAATTTGAGGAGATTGTGCAAGGAGGTGTGGAACTCTTATTGCGCTCTTGCCCCAGGGGCCGCCGAACCGGTAATCAGTCTTCTTGATTTTTTTGAAGATGAAGTACGCCAACATATTAGTGAAAAAGGATGTCCTTTCCATGCCAAGGCTGATCATTGACGATCTTGAAGTAGATGTCCCAAAGGGCAGCAAGGTTATCGACGCCGCCGAAAGGTTGGGCATCATGATCCCGCGCTTCTGCTATCACGAGGCGCTGGGATCGGTTGGGGCATGCCGGATGTGTGCGGTCAAGTTTATCCAGGGCCCCTTCAAAGGCGTGCAGATGAGCTGCATGATCGATGCTCAGGACGGGATGGTCGTATCTACAACCGACGAAGAAGCGGTTCAGTTCCGCCAAAGGGTAATCGAACTGCTGATGATGAATCATCCCCTGGATTGCCCGGTATGCGACGAGGGCGGACAATGCCTGCTGCAGGATGAAACGGTGTCGGGCGGACACGCAATCCGCCGTTATCGGGGCAAAAAGAGAACCTATCGCGACCAGTACCTGGGACCTTACATACAGCACGAAATGAACCGGTGCATCCATTGCTACCGCTGTTCGAGGTACTACCAGGAGTTTTCAGGATACAGAGATCTCGGCCCACTGCAGATCGGGGACCGCATGTTTTTTGGAAGGTTTTCGGACGGTAAGCTCGAAAGCCCTTTTTCGGGAAACCTGGTAGACATCTGCCCTACAGGTGTCTACACGGACAAGACCGCCCGGTTCAAAGTAAGACGGTGGGATCTCCATAGAGCGCCTTCGCTTTGCAACCACTGCCCGCTTGGGTGCAACACGATCGCAAACGCTCACTACCGGGGGGTCATGCGCGTGGAGGCACGCTTCGATCAAGATGTAAACGGGTACTTCATATGCGATGCGGGCAGATTTGGATTTTCCTACTCGAATGGAGGCGCACTCCACGAGGAGCGGCCCTGGACGCCGCGAATTGAGGGAAACGATGTTTCCGCGAAGACAGCTATCGCAAAAGCACGGGAAGCTCTGGGCAATGTAGCCGATAAATATGGCCCCGGGGCTATCGCTGCGCTAGGCTCGGCACGAAACAGCCTCGAGTCCCAGTGCATGCTCAAAAGAATTTGCAGGACAAAAGATTGGCGTGGGCCGGTATTTTTTACCGATCCTGCAAAACTGCGGAAGACGCGCTCGGCCCTTGAAAGGCTTGACGGCGACGTCGCCGTGTCGCTGCGGGAAATCGAGAATGCGGATTTTATTGTCATTGCCGGAGCCGATCCCCTCAATGAAGCAGGGATGGCGGCCCTGGCGGTCAGGCAGGCGTTCAGGAAGCAGGCCCCCATTGTCACAATCGATCCTCGTCCGCTCTTCCTGCCCTGCGATTTCGACCATATACCGGCTGCGCCCGGAAAGATCGAGCTGTACCTGGGCATGCTGATAAGCGCTGCGGTGGCAAAGGATTCGACAGGGTTCGGAAAAGAGGCTGTGGATTTTTATAACGCCCTTGTTGCCGAAAAGGGAAAAAATGAGGTCCCTGCCGGAATTTTTTCGCTTGCCGAAAGACTGGGCGCCAGTCAAAGGCCGGTGATAATTTGCGGAACCGACGTGACCCGGGAGACTACGCCATCGTTTACCGCCGATTGTGTCCGTCTATTGCGGATGGCAGGAAAACAGGCAGGCCTTTTTTATCTGCTTCCAGGGGCAGGCTCTTTTAGTTCCGCAATCCTTTCCGGAACCGATGGCGAAACATTTGGCGACCTTATCGGCGATATCGAAAATGGTCTTATCAAAGCGCTGGTAGTCGTGGAAAGCGACCCTTTCCACTATTATCCGGATCGGGCCAGGCTTGAGCGGGCTATGGAAAGCCTCGAACTTCTGGTTGCGATAGACTATTTTCCATCCACGACGGTGAGTCGAGCTTCCATTTTTTATCCGGCTTCCACCATCTTTGAAACAGGCGCCACATATGTCAACCAGGAAGGAAGAGCCCAGTTTGCCAGGCCGGTTCATCACGGAGGCGTACCTGTCTGGGGAGGGGAACACCCGCCGCGCGTCTACAGCAATTCCATACCGGGAGGCGATCACCTTCCGGCCTGGAAGGCGCTTTGGGAAATTGCCGGTTCGACGCCCGGCACTGGACCGGCCGATATTTCCCCGGGCGAATTCATCCCGGCGGAGTACTCTGCCTTTGAAGAATTCGGCCCCGATAATTACCCTGTCGATGGAATAAGGGTGCTTCAAGGAAAAGCGGGGCTGACTGGAAATTGGAACTCCCGGAGCGAAGAGTCGTCGCAAAGATCCGAAAATGCCGAACCACTGGAGCTTTTGATGGTTGAGTGGATGTTCGGCACAACGGAATTTTCGGCCTGGTCGGATAGCCTTGTTTCGGCTATTGCCGAACCATATATGTCGATGAATTCGAAAGATGCCGGCCGCGCCGGTGTTTGCGACGGTGACAGGGTGTCCCTGGAATTGGATAACGGGACCATTGAAATCAAGGTTTCAGTGTCGGACCGGGCGGCCGAAGGGGTTTTGGTCATCCCTCGTCATCAGTCGCTGGATTGGCGGAAGATGAAAGATTTCTCCGTTAGGGTCCTGCCCGGCAAGATCCGGAAGATCTGAGTTATGGCTATGAAAAAATGTGCAGTCGGAGTTGATCTGGGCGGTACCAAGATAGCTCTTGGCACTGTAGACGATGAAGGACGTTTGCTGGAGCGGCTTCGCTACGATACTGAAACGCAGGGCGGCTACGGGGCGGTAATCGATCAGATCGTCGATGGAGTTCGACAGCTCAAGGGCAAGAGTAATTCGCCTGGCGCGCCGATGTCCGGGATCGGAATCGGGGTTGCCGGGCAGGTAGATCCGGAGACCGGGGCCGTCGTGTTTGCGCCAAACCTGGACTGGCGTGACGTTTCGCTTCGGGGGGACGTGGAAAGGGCATGCGGACTTCCTGTTGTGGTAACCAACGACGTCAGGGCCGCGCTATGGGGCGAATGGCTTTTCGGCGCGGGCCGCGGTGTCGAAGATCTGGTCTGTATCTTTGTTGGAACGGGAATCGGCGGAGGCATTGTCTGCGGCGGCAGGGTGCTTGACGGATGCAGCAACACCGCCGGGGAGATCGGGCATATGACCGTCGATCTTCGAGGCCCGCTTTGCAAGTGCGGGAACCGAGGGTGCATGGAAGCACTGGCCGGCGGCTGGGCCATGGCCCGCAGGGCGCAGGAGAGTGTGAAGGCCGACCCGGTCGCGGGAAGCGCTATTTTGAACATGGCAGGCGGCAAAATCGAAGAGATTACGGCAAAAAACCTGGTCCATGCCTTTTACGCCGGAAACCCGCTCGCGGTTACCATACTCGATGAGGCTATAGACGCTCTGTCCGCAGGTATCGCCGCCCTGGTAAACGCGGTTAATCCCTGCAAGATTATTCTGGGGGGCGGCATCATAGAAGGCATGCCCGAGATGGTCTCACGCATAGACAAAGGGGTGCGCAGCCGCGCATTGAATGCGGCAACCGGCCGTCTTGCAATTGTCGCTTCAAAACTGGGAGGCGAAGCCGGCATAATAGGGGCTGCGGCGTTGGCCATGAGGCGGTAGGACCGCCGACCGGGTTCGCCGCTGCCTTCGGCGGCGGCAAGAAAAGGCGGTGGGACCGCCGGCCGGGTTGGCACTCAAACCTTCGGAGGCGGCAAGGAAGAATACCTGGAGTGCATGGTTACCGGCCGAATTGCTGCTTGATCTGTCGATGCATTTTTTAGGTTAATTATGAAGTTCCGATATTGTCCGTATTGCGGAGCCTCGCTCAAAGTAAAAGCGGCCAAAGAGGGTGTAAGGTCTTTTTGTCCTGATTGCGGCAAGGTTTTTTATCGCAACCCGACGGTGGGGGTAGCGGTCGTGCTGGTTGAGGATGGAAAGGTCCTTCTGGTCAGGCGCAGGGGATCGTACATCGGGCAGTGGTGCATCCCATGCGGCCACCTCGAGTGGGACGAGGAGGTGCATGAAGCCGCCGGGCGGGAATTCCTCGAAGAAACCGGGATAAGAGTCAACGTTGGGCCGGTTTTTTCCGTTCACTCCAACTTTCACGATCCTGAATTTCAAACTGTAGGGATCTGGTTTTGGGGGACGCGGACGGGAGGAGAACTTCTACCGGGATCGGACGCGAGCGAGGCAAGTTTCTTCGGGCTGGACGATTTGCCGGAGATGGCGTTTCCGACAGATAAAGACGTATGCAGGGAGTTGAAGGAGTATTTTGGAGCCCGTCTTCCCGGAGAAGATTGAGAAGACGAGCGGTCCACTCCCTTTTTTATGAGCAACCTGCAATCCTAATTAGTTTCCATCCGGAGTTTCCGGATGGGCACTAATTAACAGGGAAAACCTCCGGCTCTGCCGAGGGACGCCCAGAGTTCGACATTTCCGGGAATATACGAAAGCCTCCCACCTGTGAACCGACTGGGTGGCCGGACAGTTATCCGGGAGACGAAGCCCGGGAAGGAGGGCATGTCGCGGCTGGAAGCCGCTCCTACAGAGAAACCCCGGAGAGAAATGTTTGTAGGAGCGGCTTCCAGCCGCGACAAGTACCATCACACTTATAAGCGCAATCCCAACGGGATATATTATCTTCAGTCGCCTCGCCTCTTGAAGGCGCAGCACCTTTTGGAACTGCAAGGGGCTCATCGAGGTGACGGACTTAAAGTGGTGGTGGAAAGAGGAAACACTCATGTGCGCCAACTCGGCAAGCTCTTCGACTTTCATTGACTGAGAGAATCGTTGACTTCCAGTCACCGGTTACTCAGATTTGAGAGAAGCCATATCGATGGAGAAGCGGTACTTCACATCGGACCTGAGCAGTCTCTCGTAAGCTTCGTTGACCTTCTGGATGGGGATGACTTCGACATCGGCGGTGATGTTATGTGCGCCGCAAAAGTCGAGCATCTCCTGAGTCTCTGGGATACCGCCGATGAGCGAACCGGAGAGGGTACGGCGTCCGAACAGAAGGCCGAAAGCGGCGACGGCGAGAGGCTTCGCGGGAGCGCCGACCAGGGTGATGTTGCCGTCGCGGCGGAGCAGGTTGATATAGGCGTTGATGTCGTGATCGGCGGCGACGGCGTCGAGGATGAAGTCGAAGCTGCCGGCGTGTTTTTGCATCTCGTCGGCATTGCGGGAGACGACTACTTCGTCGGCGCCAAGGCGGAGCGCGTCTTCCTTCTTCCCGGGCGAGGTGGTGAAGACAACGACATGGGCTCCGAAGGCATGAGCAAACTTCACGCCCATGTGGCCCAGTCCGCCGAGACCGACCACGCCAACTTTCTTGCCCTTTGTGACGCCCCAGCGGCGCATGGGCGAGTATGTTGTGATCCCGGCGCAGAGGAGCGGCGCGGTTCCGGCGAGATCGAGGTTGGAGGGGACGCGCAGAACGAAGCGTTCATCGACGACGATGCTATCGGAGTTGCCGCCATAGGTGACGCCTCCGAGGTGCTTGTCCGGGGAGTTGAAAGTGAGGGTCATGTTCGGGCAGAACTGCTCAAGACCGGCCTGGCACTCGGGGCAGGTGCCATCGGAGTCGACCATGCAGCCGACCGCGGCGAGGTCGCCGGGCTTGTACCTGGTGACTGCCGAGCCGACCTTGGTGACACGGCCGACGATCTCATGGCCGGGGACAATCGGGTAGACAGTGGGCATGAGGCTCGCTCCACTCGTTACGCACCTGGTGGAGGTCGGAGTGGCAGATGCCGCAGAAGAGGATTTCGATCTGAACGTCGTGTTCGGTTGGATCGCGCCGCGCGATCGTGGTGGGAGCAAGCGGCGATGTCGCACTTGCAGCGGAGTAAGCTTTCGCGTTGTACATGGATTTATCCTCCTATTGGTTTCGTTTCTACCCTGAATCAGGCTTGGTATTGTTCGTCGGTGACCTTTTCCATCCAGTCGACGGCTTTGCCGTCGAGTTGTTCCTGAATGGCGATGTGCGTAATGGCCGTGATTGCCGTGGCTCCATGCCAATGCTTCTCGCCCGGCGGTATCCAGATCACATCACCCGGCCGAATCTGCTCGATCGGACCTTCCCATCGCTGCACGAGGCCGCAGCCGGCCGTCACGATCAGGGTCTGACCCAGTGGGTGAGTGTGCCACGCTGTCCGAGCGCCGGGCTCAAACGTGACACTGGCTCCGAGCGCGCGCGCCGGAGCGTTTGCCTGGAACAGCGGGTCAATGCGCACCGTGCCGGTAAAATACTCGGCCGGCCCTTTGCCGGAGGGCTGAGATCCACTTCTTTTGATTTCCATTTTCTGAATTCCTTAACTCGAATTGAACTCCCTATTTGAGATAAAGATAGGAATTATCTTACTCCATGTCTGCGTTGCCTGAAGGACGACAGACATGGGGTGAACCTTTTTCGGTTTTTGTGTAAACTAAGATGAAGCCCTGATCTCAAAAGGGCAAAGATCAATTGTCGAGGGGTAGAAGACAGCATGGAATGTATCGATTGTGAAGTGCTGGTTGTCGGCAGCGGCGCAGCGGGTCTGCGGGCGGCGATTTCCGCGCGGGAAGCGGGATTGGACGTTGTTGTCCTGTCCAAGGGACCTCCCGGCAAGTCCACGTGCACCGGATTCAGCGGAGGTGTAATTGCCGGGGGGCGGCTCTCCGATGCATCCGAAACCCACCTGGAACGCACTCTTCGGACCGGACGCGGAATAAACCGGCGCGAGCTTGCCGAGATTTTATCCGACGAGGCCCCCGCGAGGCTCGATGAACTGTTGCGGTGGGGCATAAAGGCCGAATTGCGCAAAGGTTACCTTTTCGCGCAGGGCCGCGCGCCTGTTTTGGGTATGGAAATCATCCGCTGTCTTCTTCGAAGGAACCTGGAACTGGGCACACGATTTAGCGGAAAAATAGGAAAAATTACGGCGGCCGGCCTGGTCATGGAAAATGGCTCCGGAGGGCTGATCGGGCTTAACTCCTCGGGCGAATGGATCGCGTTTACCGCTGCGGCCGTAGTTCTGGCAACCGGCGGGGCCGCCTCGCTCTATCTTCTAAACGACAACCCCGGACGAATGCTTGGAGAGGGCTCCAGGCTGGCCCTCGATGCCGGCGCAACCCTCCAGGATATGGAGTTCGTGCAGTATTATCCGTTGTGCCTTGCCGAGCCGGGGCACGCACCGCTGGTCATGCCTCCGAGGCTCGCCGACAAGGGGCTTCTGGTAAACGGGAACGGCGAGGATATCCTGCAAAAATACGGAATCGAAGAGCGCCCGGCAGCCGAATTTGCCCGGGATCGCCTCTCCCAGGCACTCTTTCGGGAAATATACCGCAATGGTCAGGAAGTTTTCCTCGATCTTCGGGCCGTTTCCGAAAAAATATGGCAAAAAGACCCCTTCTCCGCTTCCATGAGGCCTATTCTTGAAGAGCGATACGGCGCGTTGCGGAGACCTCTGCGCGTAGCTCCAGCTGCCCACCACACGATGGGGGGAGTGAGTATTGACGGCGGTGGCGCAACCTCGGCGCCGGGACTCTTTGCCGCAGGAGAAGTTGCGGGCGGTTTGCACGGCGCCAACCGGATGGGCGGCAATGCGCTAAGCGAAACGCTCGTATTCGGGGCTCGCGCCGGGAGGTCTGCCTCGGACTGGGCAAAGGGGACAGGGGAGAGGAGGCCGATTTTGGGACCAACTTGAGGAACTGCGCCAGGAGTGGTGCTGCCTCCGTTTGACCGAGCCGGGGCTGCTCAAAAAACTTCAACGAGTCATGTGGGAGAACGGCGGAATACTAAGGGATGGGACTGGTCTTTCGCTCGCTCAAACCCGGGTCCTCGAAATCGCCGCAAGTATTCGAGATTTCCCGGGAGAAGCCGGCCAGGCCGCTGCAATAGAGCTTTTCTCAGCCACGCGAGTGGCATGGATCATCCTGAAGGCGGCGCAAAAAAGAATAGAGACCAGGGGCTCCCATTTCAGGGAAGACTACCCTGATCAGAACGATCTCGAATGGCGCGGGCACCTCCGGGTCCGCACAACTCCTAAAGGGGATGCCTGGGATTTTGTTGAAGAGTAATTCTAGGCTCGACAAAAGCTTTTTTGATGTGATAATGCTCACACTATTGTGAAAGTTTGTCCAATTTGGGGCGCGATCAACGGAGGATTTAAAAAATGCCTGAATTCAGTTACCAGGATCCTTTCCCACTCGGGGAAGATGACACAAAGTACAGACTGCTCGCAAAAAATTATGTCTCTGTTGCAAATTTCGAAGGCAAACCGATTCTCAAGGTAAAACCTGAAGGGCTCGAATACCTTGCAAATCAGGCAATGCGCGAGATCTCCTTTCTGCTTCGACCCAAACAGCTCGAGAAGTGGGCCGCAATTTTGGAAGATCCGGAGTCCTCGCCAAACGACCGTGGCGTTGCCACCGCACTCCTGCAGAACGCGGAAGTGGCCGCCAGGTTCGTTCTTCCGCTTTGCCAGGATACCGGCACCGCGACGATTGTCGCCAAAAAGGGTCAGCAGGTGTGGACAGGCGCAAAAGATGAAGAATGTCTTTCCAAAGGTGTCTACAAGACCTACACGGAAGAGAACCTGCGCTATTCGCAGACTGTGCCTTTGACCATGTACGAGGAAAAAAATTCAGGGTGCAACCTCCCTGCCCAGATCGATATCTATGCGTCCGAAGGGGCGGAATACAAGTTTCTTTTCGTAGCCAAAGGCGGGGGGTCGGCCAACAAGAATATGCTCTACCAGGAAACAAAGGCGCTTTTGAATCCCGCGAGCCTTGAGAAATTCCTGGTCGGCAAGATGATGACCCTGGTACGGCCGCATGCCCGCCTTACCATGTTGCATTTGTGGTGGGCGGCACGTCGGCGGAGACCTGTCTCAAGACGGTAAAGCTTGCGACCACCGGCTGGCTCGATCATCTGCCCACGACCGGCAACGATGGCGGCCGGGCATTCCGGGACCTGGAAATGGAGGAAAAAGTTTATAAGGCCGCCTGTAAATCCGGGTTCGGCGCACAGTACGGCGGGAAGCACTTTGCGCTTGACGTCAGGATAGTAAGGCTCCCGCGCCATGGCGCATCCTGTCCGGTGGCAATGGGCGTTTCATGTTCGGCGGACAGAAACATCAAGGCTAAAATCAACAGGGAGGGCATCTGGATCGAGCAACTCGAGACGAATCCGGAAAAATACCTACCGGCAAAATACCGTGGAAAACATGAACACGGAGTTGTGAAAATCGATCTCAACAAGCCGATGAAAGAAATACTGGCCGAGCTGTCGAAATATCCGATCAAAACGCAACTCTCTTTGAGCGGAACGATAATTGTGGGCAGAGATATCGCGCATGCCAAACTCAAGGAGAGAATCGACAAGGGCGAGGGGCTTCCCGAGTACCTCAAAGATCATCCTATCTATTATGCCGGTCCTGCCAAAACACCCGTCGGGATGGCTTCGGGTTCGTTTGGGCCGACAACGGCCGGCCGCATGGATTCCTATGTCGATCTGTTCCAGGCTCATGGCGGCTCGCTGGTCATGATCGCCAAGGGCAACCGTTCAAAACAGGTGACCGATGCCTGCAAAAAACACGGCGGCTTTTACCTGGGTTCAATCGGTGGGGCCGCTGCTATCCTGGCCCGGGACAATATCAGGAAAGTCGAGGTGCTGGAGTACCCCGAACTGGGTATGGAAGCAATCTGGAAGATCGAAGTGGAGGATTTTCCCGCTTTCATCCTGGTCGATGACAAGGGTAATGACTTTTTCAGCCAGTTGGCATGCTGTAAGTGAGAGCAGGTAAGGTGTGAGGTGTGAGGAGAGGCGTTCACCCCTCGCCCCTCACCCTCAATTATCTCCACTCTTCCACCACCGGATTGCTCAGGACGCCTATTTTTTCTATTTCGACTTCCACTGCGTCTCCATGGCTGATTCGTCCTACTCCGCCGGGAGTGCCGGTGGCTATTATGTCGCCAGGCATGAGCGTAAAATTTTTCGACAGGAATGCCACTATATCTTTTACCGTGAAAATCATCTGGGAGGTGCTCGAATCCTGAACTCCGGCGCCGTTCAAACGGCACTGAATGCGCAGGTTCTGAGGATCGCCGATATCTTCTTGCAGGACTATCTGCGGCCCAATGGGTCCGAAGGTGTCAAAAGATTTTCCCCTGAACCAGCCCGAACGATCTCCTGTTTGAATATTGCGCTGGCTGACGTCATTGAAGCACGTATAACCCAGGATGTGCTCGAATGCCTCCTCGGGTTTTACGTTCCTGCATTTCTTTCCGATTATTACCGCCAACTCGGCTTCATAATCGGTGCGAAGGTCTTCAAGTCGATCCGAGCAGGAAAGCTGGTATGACGATCGGCTCACCCGGCCCTATGAGCACGTTTGGGGTTTTCGGAAAAAGAATAGGTTCGGCCGGGATCTCCTCTGTAAACCCGCGAACTTTGACCGAGTGGCTTTCGGCAATATGGCTTCGATAGTTGAGGCCAAGTGCGATTATCTTCGAAGGATTCACATTGTAAGGCTGCGATTTGCCCAAAACCGGCAAGACAATCATAAAACCCACCTCTTACTCCTTAGGAGGAACTATTGGCGTAGCCATCTTTTCGTATTCCGCCGGCAGTTCGAAAAGGGAATCGTCAAGTTGGCCCAACTTGATATTCTTGTACTCCATTATCACTTCCGAGTCTTCGATCTTGATAGGAAATGGGAATTGTTTGGAAATCCAAAAGACCGTCTTTTCACCTTCTTCTACCGCCTCGTATTTCTTGCACGGCATACCGGAAACTGTCTCTTCGCCGAGAAACTTAGCATTCTTTTCCTTTGCCGCCGTCCACTCTTCAAACGTCTTGTCCGAAGACTGATAAGGCATTTCCATATATGTTTTTTCGTCGGGGGTGAGCATCCAGGTCAATTTCTTGTCGGGCCGGATGATCATGACCTGAGACTCGTCTTCTTCGGAAGTTTCCTGCCTGACTCTTTCGCCCTTTACGAAAATCTTGCCTTTCATTGGCTCATCGCCTTTGGGTACTATGACCATGTCGGCTGAAAACTCTACGTCCGCCTGAGCGGTTCCCAGAAAAGTCAAAACGGCTAAGGACACGAAAAAGATAATGGAAACAATCAGCATTCTTCTCATCGCAATCCTCCACGGGGTTGAATTTGAAAAGTGCAAAGGCAGTTGGACCGCCCGCCGGGTTCCCCGCTGCCTTCGACGGCGGCAAGAAAAGGCGGTGGGACCGCCGGCCAGGTTCGCCGCCGCCTTCGGCGGCGGCAAGAAAAGGCGCATGCCAGTCCGGCATAGGTGTTTTTAAACCTTTTTATTTTTGCTTCAGCCTTCTTGAGATATATATTTTACTCTTAACTGTGTCAATAACTGTGAGGCGTTCTTCAAAACGGGGATGGTAAGCGTATTCCGAAGCGGAGCTTGTCGTGGCGGCGGAAGATTTCATTTATTTATCGGAAAAAGCTGGAGAAACGTTCTTTGCGCCTATATTCAGCCGAGGGCACGAAGAGTGAGTTCTCCGGGACATTCCATGAAAGGCTCAAGATACGGATCGAGCTCCCCCCCGTTAGAAGGAGAGGCGAACCGGGAATGTATCGATTTTCTTGCCAAAACTCTCAGGATTTCCAAATCGGAGATCAAACTGCTCAAGGGTGGGCAGTCACGCTGAGAAAACGTTTATTATTTCAAGGCCGATCGATTTCGTCCGTGATAAATTAAAGGAAGCAGGACTTTAGGAGTTTTGAGTTTACGGTCTTTAGTTTTCAATTGACTAAACTGAGAACTCAGAACTCGAAACTCGAAACTTGCCAGGAGATTGCAATGCGAGAAGCCGTACATAGTCAGTGCCGTTCGAACTCCTCTGGGGAGCTTCAATGGGTCTCTCAGTTCTATCGGGGCCACAAAGTTGGGTGGCATCGTGATCGAAGAGGCTGTAAGGCGTGCTGGAATAAGCAAAGATCAGGTAAACGAAGTCATAATGGGTTTGGTGCTGCCTTGCGGCTATGGCCAGAATCCGGCAAAACAGGCTGCGATAGTTGCCGGCATGCCGTGGGAGGTCGAAGCGGTCACCGTGAACAAAGTCTGCGGTTCCGGCCTTAAGGCGGTGATGCTTGCCGCCCAGGCAGTCCAGGTTGGCGATGCCGAGGTCGTGGTTGCGGGCGGAATGGAAACCATGAGCATGGCGCCATACTATCTGGAAAAGGCGCGCGGCGGATACCGGATGGGCAACGGAGCGCTGGTGGATTCGATGCTTCACGACGGCCTGTGGGACATAGTAAATGATTTTCATATGGGCATGTCAAACGAGCTTTGCTGTGAAAGATACGGAGTAACCCGCGAGGATCAGGACAGGTATGCCGCTGAGTCCTATCGCAGGTCACTGGAATCCATCTCCGCCGGTAGATTCAAAGACGAGATCGTCCCGGTGCAGTTGCCTGCCCGAAAAGGCGAACCGGTTATTTTCCCCCGGGACGAGTGCCCCAGGGAAACCTCCTATGAAGTGCTGGCGAAAATGAAGCCGGCCTTCAAAGAAGGCGGGGTCACTACGGCGGGCAATGCCTCCGTGATAAGCGACGGCGCAGCGGCGGTCGTTGTCATGTCCAGGGAAAAGGCAATGCAACTGGGCTGCACGATTATGGGAACGATAGGCGCCCAGGCGTCCGCCGGCATCGATATCAAGTACGTTTTGGTCGCCCCGATTCTGGCCACACCCAAGTGCCTAAAAAGAGGGCATTCCTATCGAAAAGGTCGATGTCTTCAGGTTAACGAAGCTTTTAGCGGATCAACCGTATGAGCAATACATCGAAGTGAGTCGAGCAACAGGAGAACAAA
>CAVRZU010000083.1:0-3991 GCA_963725365.1 uncultured delta proteobacterium
TCGCCTTTTACGGGGATATACTGAATATTGAACCAAAAATTTCCGGAAGGCAGGGCCAAACGAGTTTCGGTCTTTTGACCTCTTCCGGAACTAAGAGCTTTTCGAACGCAACTCAACTGCTCCTGGACCTCCTTTGGGGGCAAGAGCCGGTAAAGACTCTGGCCTGCCATCTCCTGAGGGTTAATCTCAAAAATACGGCACATATGCAGGTTTGCAGTTCTTATCAGACCGTCTGGCTCCACGGTGAAGATCAGGTCTTCGGCGCTTTCCACAAGGGACCGGTACTTGGTTTCGGAGCTTTCGAGCTCGTTTGCGTATTTTTGAATATGTCCTGTTTTGAGCTCAACTTCGTGCTCCAGCTCACTGGACCATCTCCGTTCATAAAACACGACGAACAGGCTTCCCAGGCAAATGATAGACACCACGAGCGCCTGGAGGAGAAACTGCCTCGTATACACCGAATCGATGATGGATTCGACTTCCTGGACAGGGGCGGCAACTGCCACCGACCAGGAGTAATTCACATAAGGCCCTTGAATGTGCACAGGAGAGTAAGCAAACAGTTTTTCCATCGGCTTGACAATTTCCCGGTGCCACCCGGTATAATACGAACCGGTACCCTCAACGCCTCTCATCATCTCTTCGCGCTGAATGCGGTTGATCTCGTCGAACGAGATAGCGGGGCCTTTGTTGGATCTCGCCTCGAATGTGTTTTCCCCGATAAACGACTTCTCCGGGTGATAAATGATTATTCCATTTGAGTCTATCACCCAGGCATAGCCGGTTTTCCCCGAGCGGATCGAGGGCATTATATCGTGCATCATGAGAGATACATCCAGCGTTAGCCTGATATACCCGGCATAGGCTCTCGACGGGTAGGGGTGAGCGGCGTTGGCGGCCTCTTCGTAAGTTGGCGTGATCAAGTCGAATACCAGGGCGCCCCTCTCTTTTGCCCCTTGTTTCGGGTATAGGGCCGTACCCATTGTCTTGCCTTTGTTTGCAGGATCTTCGGCCCACGACAGATAGGCAGCGGGCTCCTGCTGCACATGGCCAAGGTTGCGTATTACTATCCCCTGTTCGCTTGCCGCAAAGATCTGAGAGCCTTGCCTGTCTATGCGCCGAATTGCGATGATCCTGCGTCCGTTGAGAACCGGCAGCGTCGTCAGCAGCATTGCTTCGTAGCTCTGGGTGTCGCAATATTGAATTGCGGGCAGGGAATTCAGGAGCACCAGGTCGTCGATAGCATGATTTATGTTTGCTTCAACTCGCTGGGCGGCATGCCTGGCCAGCACCAGTTGCTGTTCGTTGAACTGTTCCCTGAGGACATCTTTCATGTATCTGGCGGTGGAGATGGCCAGCCAGGAGGCGCCCACCACAAGCATGAACGTAGTAATTCCCATGATTTTCAACATCTTGGAGCGTTTAGTCCGTGCAATTTGGTCCATTGTTTGGTCCAGGCCTCATGTTGAAATCCAGTTGCAATTTTATAAACTGCAACTATTTAATGACATTTTATTTGACTCTTCATCAAAAGTAGAGTGAAAATTCCCCCTGGAGGAAATTGGACCTTCAAAATCGGTTATACCCTTAACGCTTATCAATCTAAAAAGGCAAAAAGATGTCCTCAATTCTTGCAGTGGATGACGAAAAGGACATGTTGGCTCTTTTGAGCAGAATCATCACTGAGAAGAGTTCCCACGGGTTAACTACCCTGAGCGACCCTATGGAACTGACACAGCTTTTGCACCAAAAAACCTTTGACGTCGTACTCACCGATCTAAAGATGCCGGGCAAAGACGGCATTCAGGTTCTGCAGGAGATCAAAAGCAACAGCCCTCAGACGGCAGTAATCATAATGACGGGCTATGGCACTATCGAATCGGCTCTAGATGCCACCCGCAAGGGAGCTTTTGATTATATTACAAAGCCTTTCCGCAAGGAAAGGCTCCTTCGCGTGATCGAGCAGGCGATCAACTGGCAGCAGCTTCAGAAAGAAAACATCTTTCTTCGTCAAAAGCTGGAAGAAAAATCCACTTTCCCAACCCTGGTGGGTTCGACGCCGGCAATGCGCTCGCTCCACGAGCACATAAGAAAGGTGGCCAAAACTTCCGCCACCGTCCTCATAACCGGTGAAAGCGGCACCGGCAAGGAATTGGTTGCCCGCGCACTTCATTCCCAGAGCCTTAGGAACGAGCAGCAATTCATTCCGATCGACTGCAGCACAATTCCCGAATCGATTATTGAAAGCGAACTTTTCGGCCACGTTAAAGGATCTTTCACCGGTGCGATCAGGAATAAGAAAGGCATGGTCGAAGAGGCCAACGGGGGGACCCTTTTCCTTGACGAGATCGCAGATCTCAGTCCGATGATGCAGGTAAAGCTGCTTCGCCTTCTCCAGGAAGGCGAATACAAGGTTGTGGGATCGAATTCGATCTGCAAGGTTGAACATCCGGTTTATTGCAGCCACCAATAAAAACCTGCTTGAAAGAATCAGAAAAGGAGAATTCAGGGAGGACCTGTACTATCGTCTCAACGTCATCAATATCCAATTGCCGGCCCTTTCCGAAAGAAAGGATGACATTCCGTTGCTTGCGCACCATTTCCTGGAAAAATACAACGCCTTGTACAGCAAAAATATCAGCCGGATCTCGGATCAACTCATTGCACACCTGCTCGAAAGGGATTGGCCCGGAAATGTTCGCGAACTGGAACACGCAATTGAAAGAGGCATAATAATGGCTGCCGGAGAGAGCCTGGAATTATCCGATATTCTGGTGTCCGCACCGGCCCCGGAATGCTCCCCTCCCCGGGAACTCAATCAATACTCGGATCTTCTTGCCATGCCCTTCAAAGAAGCCAAAGACAAGCTGATCGATCAGTTTCATGCCGAATACATTTCCGAGGTATTGAGCCGCAACGACGGCAATGTCTCGAAGGCCGCGCGTGAGTCGGGCCTCAAACGCCAGTACCTGCATAGGCTGATCCGCGAAACCAACCTGGACTCGAAATCCTTCAAGAAATATCATCCGCATTAGAGGCAGGAGAAGGGAGCGGTTCAAAAAGACAAGGTGACTTCGTCATCACCATGTCAGGCACCCTGGACGAAGCCGTTGAGTAACCCCAGTTGAGTCAGGGCTGCAAAGGCCGCTTCGTATTCTTCTTCGGTTATCTTTCTGTCCAGGGGGGGACTGGTCAGGCCCTTATGAGCCGGAAAATACTGGTTCATCAGACTTACCCAGACCTGCGGGGCGGTGGGACCGCCAGCCGGGTTCGTCGCTGTCTTCCGCGGCGGCCCTAATTGCCCTGCAAGAAATGATAGACATTCGCTGGCGCCGGAGATGTTTTCCGGCAGCACCAGATGGCGCACCATCATGCCCTTCACCGCTATCCCCTGCGCGTCCGTCAGGATCGGTCCCACCTGCCTCCACATTTCAACCAGCGCCTCCCGGTTGTAACTGACATAATCTACCGCCCCTGAATATTTTTTGGCTGCTTCGGGGTCGGAGTATTTAATATCGGGCAGGTAAATATCAATGATTCCATCGAGTAGTCTGAGGGTATCTACAGACTCATAACCGCTCGTATTATAGACGAGCGGGATTTCAAGACCACGGCTCGCCGCCGACAGCACTGCTCGAACAACAGCGGGCACATGATGAGTCGGCGTGACCAGGTTGATGTTGTGAGCCCCTTTGTCCTGGAGATCCAACATCCCTGTAGCCAGATCCTCAATGCTCATCGCGCGGCCGACCCCAAGCTGGCTGATTGGATAATTCTGGCAGAAGATACATTTCAGAGTGCAACCGGAAAAGAAAATAGTGCCCGAACCCCGAGTGCCCGAGACGGGAGGTTCTTCCCACAGATGAAGATTCATCGAGGCCACCTTTGGCAGACTCCCCTCTCCGCAATACCCTGCTTTTGCGCTTTTTCTATCAACGCCGCAGGCACGAGGGCAAAGATCGCATCGTTCCAGCTTCGCATCCAGGGCTTC
>CAVRZU010000084.1:0-26082 GCA_963725365.1 uncultured delta proteobacterium
GTAGTTCAATGAGCCGTCTCCCAGGAGTATGCCGAGCCCTCCGGCCTCAAGGTAGTCCTTATGTGGAGTTGACAGGCCGTCAACTGCGTATGCAATGCCCACGCGGTCTTCATCTCTTCCCCAATGGATTCCGCTCAATTGCGCACCGAGGCTCGCATGCCGGTCGCATTCCGTATAGATAAAGGTCTCGTGGTGGCCGTCGTTCCAGCCCAGCCGTCCGAACAGGCCTGTATCTCCGCCGTCGGCCAATGGTTGTTCAAAATTCAATCCAAGGCCGTATTTGATGCCTCCGGGGTTCTCAACATTAAGGAGGCTGGGCGTAGTCCCGGTCTGAATGGCAAGTGCAAGCGCATCATCGTAATTGCCCATGTGCGCCTCGTTGAAGTAGGAGAGAAGACGGACCACAGTACCAGCGTCGTTTGGCTTCCAGGTGAATTCTAAATTATAACCCAGCTCGCCTGTGTCAAGCACGTGGAAATCGGCGCCGTTTACGGTCGTAGGCATCTTATAGACGCCAAATGCCACTCTCCATCGCGGCTGATACAGGGCCGCCAGGATTCCGTAGCTGTAGCCCCGGGTATCTGCGGCATAGTCCCAGGCCGGATTGTAGAGGAAATCGTAGTTGAAAAACTGGGTACGGTTATTGTTGGCATAGCGATTCAGGTCGAAATCGTCCGAGACGGACAACTTTCCGATTTTAAACTCCCACCTGCTGACAGGCTGGTCTCCGGGGAGTTGGTCCATGCCACGTTCCAGTTTCTCGGTTTCGCCGGAGAGAGGATAATAGTATCGCAGATACAGCCGGGCTAAGTAGGGGATTTTCGGCAGGTTCGACGGCCCCGCTCTTATGACATCCCCATTGACAAACCCGGCAAGCCCAAGTCCGTTGCTTATTCCGTTTCCCTGAAAAAACTCGCCATCTGCATATAACTGTAGCCCCGGGGCCAATTGTGAACCCAAATACAATCCATACGTCTGGGTGACCTGCTTGCCCAGGCCGTTTCTGAAAGTCAGGCTGTTCGGGCCCTCGTATGGATCGTGAAAGGAGGGCATGTACTGATATATGTTGTTATATTGCGCCCCGAGAAGCTTGGGAAACCAATCGGGAAAGTTTTCAGGCCCTTGCTCGGAGCAGTCCTTGCAGGAAACGGTTGCCGGACGCTCAGGTGGGCCGGAATCATCCCCGAAGACCGGTCCGGTGAACGCAGAATAAAAATGTAAGCAGAAAAATTAATGAAAATAGCCTGTTGGAAGCTCTCATGATTCGTACGCTCGTCTCCTTCGTGGCGAAAGCGGCTCTGTCCGCCTGTCCGCCCGCTTTCTGCTATAGTCCCTTTATGAATCGCACTGCAAGCAGGATCAACAGGAAGAGCAGGTAAAACCTCAGACAATAGAGAGCGACTTTTACCGTTTTTGTAAGCTTAACGCGTGGCATATTGATCTCCTTCTCAGGCTTTCGCACGGACCACGATGCCCTTCATAATGTCGTTGTAGCGGATCACTCCCAGGATATGGTCTTCGATATCGACCACGGGAATCATGCGGTAATGATACTTGGTGAACATCTCGGCCAGGTCCTCGCGGCTGGTGTCTTTGTCGGCCGTGACAACCGGTGAGACCATTATGTTGTCGAGCAGTTCTTCATCAGGGGCGAGTGTCAGCTCCCGCAGGTCCGCCACTCCGACAAGCGTCTGGTTATCGCCGTTAACTACATAGACATAGGAAATGCTCCTTGGCTCCCGGCCGGGCTGCCGAAGACTCTTGAGCACCTCGGCAACTTTCGCCTCCTTCGGCATCGCCACATAATCAAGGGACATGATGTCATCGGCCTCGGGCTCCGGATCGGAAAGGATGTTTCGCACCCTTTCCCCGACCTGGGCGTTGAGCAGTTCCAAAAGCTCCTGGACCTCGTCAAAGGGAAGCTCGGCAAAGAGATCCGCCAGTTGCGGAACGGTCATCTCGGAGAAGATTTCCCGTGCCCTCTCATCGGAGAGGTCCTCGACAAGTTGCCGTTGTGCCCTTGGTTCCGCCTCTGCCAGGGTTTCGGCTGCCTTCTCGGAATCGAGCGCTCCGAAAAGAGCCTCCTGTTCCTCGCCTTGCAACTCTTCAAGAACGTCGGCCAGGTCTTCGCTTGGCAACTCCATTACCTGTTTTCGCGTAATCGAAAGAGAAACCTTGTCCGTTGCGACCACGTCCTCGACCGAAAGGGGTTGAACGTATTTCCACGGAATCAGGTGGTCCCTGATCCAACTGAATCTTCCCAGGCCAATTCTGCGCAGGAATCCGTTGAATGAAATATCTACGTCGGCGATAACCAGCCGGCCCATTCTTTCAACCAGAAGCACGTCGTTGACCACCTCGGACCTTCTACCGTCCAGATCGAGAATAGTGCGTCCCATCAGGTGCTGATCGACCAGCACCCATCCGGGCTGGTCGACAAAAGGCGGGTAGGCGCCGCCTGCCGCAGGCTCTACAAAGATGGCGTGGTTTTCGATCCGTGTGACCTTCTCCCAGGGCACGAACTCCGTGGGCTTACCCCAGCCGTGCTCGAGATACAGCCCTACCACCTGCGGGAAAGGCTCAACCAGGTGGAACACGAGATCGGTAAGTTTCCCGATCCGGTCCTTGATTTTTCCGGCGCAGACCCGCCTTTTCAAAAGTTCCGAGAAATGTAGGACCCGATAGCTTCCGCCGACCCTCGGAAGTTCAACACCATTTGGTCCGTGATGGTTAAGAGTGAACATAACGGCCTCCTTATCCGACCCGTCAAACGAACAGTTCGGGAAATAGCGTTTGAACGCCAAGAAGAGTAGACATGATCGAAACGAGGGCCACTATCGACCAGTTCATGATGTTTTGAGTACGCGTGTTTACATGCTCGCCCATGAAAGCCGGTTCATTGAGTATCAGCAGCAGGAAGACCAGTGCGGCTGGCAGCAGCGTTACCGCAACGACCTGGACGAACATCGTGATGGTCACCAGGGGCGCCCCGGGAATCAGCACTATTGCCCCGGAGGTGAGAAGCATCACGATATAGATACCGTAGAACCACTTGGCGTCTTTTACATTGGTGTTAAGGGAGTGAGCCCACCCGAACACTTCACCCACGGCCCAGGAAGAAGATAGCGAGATACACAGCGCGCCCAGAAAGCCGGCATCGAACAGGCCGATGGCAAAAAGTCTTTTGGCCAGTTCTCCCTGGCCCGAGGGTAGAAGGGGAACGAGGGCCTCGGCGGTTTGTTGTGCGTCTTCGATAATTACCTGCGGATGATGATAGTAGAAGACCGCCGCGGTGGTAATGATGATAAACACGGCAACGATGCAGGTTGAAAGCGAGCCGATAAAAGTTTCGGCCTGTCCGAATTTTATGTCGTGAATGTCCAGCCTCTTGTCTACCACTGCGCTTTGCTGGAAAAATATCATCCATGGGGCGATGGTCGTGCCTATATTGGCCATGAGGATGAAAAGAAGATCTCCTGTAAAACCGCCGGCGATATGCGGGTGGTAGAAGCCTTTCAAAACCTCGTCCCATCCGGGCGCGTAGGAAAGTTTCATGCCCCAGATCGCCGCCGGGATGTATACGAGGTTGAAGAGGCAGAAAAACAGCGTCAACTTCTCAAAAGTCCAGTAGCTGCCGGTGACCACGACGGCAAAAAGGATTACAGTCACGACAACGAATGTAATCCAGGGAGGAATGCCAAACAGGCTCATCGCTGCGGTCATGCCGATGTATTCGGTGATCAGGGTAAGCCAGTTCACAATGGCGAGATCGGTGAGCGAAAACCAGCCCCAGAAAGGACCGAAGCCTTCGAATATCGCTTCGGCATGCCCGCGCTTCGTGACTGCCCCCAGCCGAACGGTCATCTCCTGGACGTAATAAGCCATCGGAAGCAAAAGGATGAACATCCAGAGTAGGGAAAATCCGTACTTGGAGCCCGTTACCGCATAGGTTGAGATGCCGCCGGCGTCATTGTCCGCAACCATGACGATGATGCCGGGGCCAAGGACCGATAAGAAAATTACGAACTGCTTCCACATGCGGTTCGTCATATGAATGCTCTTGCTTATTGCATACATGGCAACGTCCTCAAACAAAACTGAGTGTGTAATCGATTACAATGAGCGGGGTCCATAAAAGGATGACTTCCCGAAGAACCTGGTGGATGCCATTCTCTAGTGGACCCTTCTCCAACCTTTACTCATAGCACGAGAGCCGACAACAGCGCTTCGAGGGCAACTCGCACAATCGCACTGCCCCAATCCGAGCCGTGTGCAGACATTGCCTGCAACCCAGCCGCAATAAATCCGGCGTCCTGCAGATACCCCGACTCATTCAAAATCTTTAGCAGATCGAATTGAGATATCCGCTGCGGGTCATAGATGATCAGCACATTCCCGGTTGTGGGATTCGGACTTACGTCGATAATTCCCTGATAATGGATAATTCTGTCTTTGAGCTCCTGAGCTTTTACCCAGGAGCCTTTTACTCCCGGGATGCCCAGCCTCATACGGCCATCGGTGGCATGAAAGTAAGCTTTTGAGATCATTGCACTTCCTCCTGTAACACTCTCCTTCGAGATTGTGCGCACGCCTCGGCCGGTTTCATCTCTGGTGCGCGCCTGTGCCAGGAGGCAAGGCACACCCCGCTATGAGCCGGTCAATCCTTATGAATAAGTCTACAGGGAGGAGAAAGGTACGAAACGACTGCCTCTCGTCGAGAAGCAGGGGGGTCGCCTTTCACCTTCCGCTCTTCTTCCGGTTGCTTGTGGAAGGAGCGGTCAAGTGAGGCGATAAGGAGGGGAAATCAAATTATCGGATCCACGCGCGCAACTTCCACAGTGTCGCATGTAAATAACGCCAACTTGGAGGTTGGTCTTCGTTTTCGTTCATACATAAACCTCTGTTGAAATATTACCTTCACGTCAGGACCAAAATAAAAAAACCCTTTTCCCGACCTTCGAGCAGGGAAAGGGTCAAATCTACGGCAGTATCCTAAAAAAACAGCCGTAATCCTTCTTCCCCACTCATTCAAGCTTCAGCACCGCGTGCCGTAAGAGGCGTAGTCGCCTCAGCCACCTTAGGTAAACCCTTAATCCGGGAGTGCCTGTTCTACCCATAACCGCATCTCTGGATGCTTTTGGGCAGTGGCCTGTGTGCAACGCGGGAGCCTCGCCTACCGAGGATTCTACGAACTGGTGTGCCTTATACTCTCTTGAGCACACTTGTCAACAGCTAAAATAATTTTTTGCCCCAGCGCTGTCAAGCAAAAACCGGGTTTTTATCCCACCTCCCTGACCTCCGATCTGATTCATAACTTCCTCCTCTCATTTATCAAAATCGGGTCGCCCGCAACCATCGCCTCGCCGAATTTAGATTCAAGTCCCCGTGCAGAAACACCGATTAGTTTATTCAAACGCAGCGCATGATAATCGGCTGGAATTTTTTATATGGCAGCGTTTCAGGACCACGCGCCGATGGGGCAGTGTTGAGAAGCGGCAATACTTAGGTTGTTTCGAGGGAACCAATCCTTGGCCCGGAACCTGTTTGCAGTGGAAATGATCTTCGATTTGGACAAACCTGTAAGAGAGACTGGAAGGAAGGAAGAAACAAACATGAAGCGATGGATCAAAGTCGGTATTTTCGTTGTGCTCGGCATGTGGACGGCAACCGTCGTGGGTGCTGCTGACGTGGCCACTAAAGACGAATGTGTGAGTAAAGTGAAGGCGGTTGCCGCCTTGGTCAAGGAACAGGGACCGGAAGCCGCCATAGCCAAGGTCAATGACCCCAAGAGTGAATTCACCTGGAAGGATTCTTACGTGTTCCTGTTAGATGCCGAAACGGGCGTTACATTGGCACATCCGGCAAACCCGAAGCTGGTCGGGAAGATGATGACCGGTCTGAAGGATGCCAACGGCAAGATGTTCTTCGTCGAGTTCCTCAATGTGGCCAACGGGAAAGGCGAGGGTTGGGTCGATTACTCATGGCCTAAGCCGGGCGAGACCACTCCCTCTTCCAAATCCACCTACGTCCTTAAGATTCCGGGCACCAACCTGCTCGCCGCGGCGGGCATCTACCCCTAAGGCTTAATCTATCTCTAATCGCAGTATAGAGGGGGCCAAGCGGCCCCCTCGGTTAATACCAAGGAGGTTTCTCTAATGCGCCGGCCTATAGTAGGGTTTTCCAATATCGGTGGAAGGATTCTCCTTCTCGTCATCCTCGGCGTATCGGGGATATCCATCAGTGCAGGCGTCAACAGGTTCCTGGCCCAGAAGGTTCAATCTCAGGAGGCCGTGGGACAGGCTGCAGAAGATGTTTCCCAGGGCATCTTGTCGATGATGCTCATCGAGAAGGAATTCATCAACTCAAATGACAAGAGCGTGTTGCAAAACTATAATGAAGTCCTTGCAGGGGTAAAAGCCTCAAGCGAGCGCATTCTGAAGCTCAGCGCGGACGCAGGGGTTCGTGCCCGGATAGAAGGGATAGAAAAACTGAGCCGGGAGCACGAGACCACGTTCCAGGAAGTGTCGAGAAATATCGAAACTTCGGAGCAGGCCAAGATCACGCTCAGTGAAACGATCCGTCAATTGCAGAAGATCCTCGAGGGGACCGTTGCACTCATCGACACGCAGGAAACACAGCTCAACATGACCGGAGACCTCCTCGACGGGACTACCAACAGCATCCGAATGGAAATCAAGACCTATTTATCCTTTTGGTACGTCAAACAGTTGCATATCCAGGATCTTCTCCTTTTCGCCCGCCTCGAAGAGTACCAGAGGCGGGAAGCGGAATTGAGCAACAGGCTCCAGTTGGCTGTAAAGAACATCCGGGGGCTGATATTGGCCGCCAAGGACAAGGACATCATGGGGCGATGGGAGGAAGCCCGGAAGTTGGCACCCGAGATCGATCGTCTGCAATCCTCCCTCGTTGAGTTGTGGCAGCGGAACCGGGATCTGACAGGCAACCTGAGGGATAACGCCGGTAAGATTCAAGCCGCAGCCCGCGCCATAACGGACATGACCAATGTTCAGATGCAAAAGAGCTATTCGACGGCTGGAAGGGTCGGCGCCTCAGTGGTGTTGATCGGACTCGCACTCTTGGGAATCCTCGGGTTCTTCATCCACCGCAGCGTGACCCGGTCGTTGAAAAGGGCTATCGAAGCCTTATCGCAAAACGCAGAGCGGGTGAGTGAAGCCTCCGGCCAGATTTCGACTTCAAGTCAATCCCTGGCCGAAGGAGCGTCGGAGCAGGCTGCGACGATTGAAGAGACGTCGTCCTCTCTCGAGGAAATGTCCTCCATGACGAAGCAGAATGCGGAGAATGCCGCCCAGGCCAGTCTATTGATGAAAGAGGTGACTGCGACTGTAGTTAAGGCCAATGATTCCATGGAACAAATTAATGGATCGATGCAGGAGATCAACAAGGCCAGTGAGGAGACGCAGAAGATCATCAAAACGATCGACGAGATTGCCTTCCAGACCAATCTGCTGGCATTGAACGCCGCCGTGGAGGCGGCCAGGGCGGGGGAGGCCGGTGCAGGGTTCGCGGTCGTTGCCGATGAAGTGAGAAACCTCGCCATGAGATCGGCGGATGCTGCCAGGAACACGGCCTCCCTGATCGAGAAAACGGTAAAGACGGTCCGGGTGGGGTCGGACCTGGTCGGAAAGACTTACGGAGAGTTCTCAACGGTGAGGTCGAGCGTCGATAAAGCCGTTGAGCGGGTCAGCGAAATTGCCGCCGCATCGAAGGAACAGGCCCAGGGAATCCAGCAGATCAATAATGCCGTGGGAGAAATGGACAAAGTTGTTCAGCTTAACGCGTCCAATGCCGAAGAGTCCGCTTCTGCCTCAGAGGAGATGAGATCTCTGGCTGAACAGACAAAGGGACACATTCTCGGCCTTGCCGCTCTGGTTGGTGGCGGGCGCCGCGAACGACAAATCCCGCCCCATCTCCAAGACGAAAATAGCCCCGAGGTTTCGCTCACTTCTCCCTCACGGCTCAAGTCTGTTTCGACTTATGGCAAACGGACCGAACCGGCCCTCTCAAAAAAGGGAATGATGGTCGCCGCCCGCAGTCGGCCGGACCTATTTGAAATAGAAGAAACCGGCGACTTCTGACAGTCGTTGGAAAAGCGCATATAACGTTAGGACATCGCGTTGTCCGGCAGTGGCGGCTTCGAGCCGCCACTTTGCGTGCTGCCGGCCTTTTACTTTTTTAAAGTCAAACTCTTCAGGGAACTCCTCCGTTCCATATCGAATCCGGATCGCCCCTTAAGACCGGCCGGACCTGCCGTTAAGATATTCGACGGCCACCGAGAGGCGACTTCCCAATTTCCGTTTTCCTATTTCCGTAAGAGTGCTCAAAACAGCTATTTCCCGGACGCTTACAGCCGAAGGCGCCCCGCTGCCGCCCTACACTATCGACATCAGCGGGCGCCTGCGCAATGTGGGTGAGGCAAGTTGGTTGCATCGGTGGTTCAATTGTCAGGCGGAAGGGGACCGTTTAGTTCGAGAAAATAAGAAAACATATTTAATTAACAGCCTAAACCACTGACGTAGTCAGTGGTGGGGCATGGGGGCGAAGGCCCCATACCGATAGTGAAGCAACATCGTTGCTAAGCAGAGACGAGCTGTTGTAAGTTGGAATCGGACAAACGCGCATTTGCAAAGACAACGACGGATGACATTGTCAGGAGTCGTTGTCCCGGTTTTTGAAAGCCACCGGCAAGGCCGGTGGTAGTTTACACGAAGTTGCGTTCAGGATGTGTGTAATTTTCATAACCCGCAAAAGTGCTGCGGGAGCGCTTTATGCCCTCCCGCAGCACTTTGCATTCTGCAAATCTTGTCAAAGGCTTTTAGCTCTTGTTTTAAAACAGTATTGGCTCTGCCCCGGACTCTTGTTCATCAAAATGAGCAGGTTCCATTCCGTATTTCTCTTTCGCCTTTGATGGCCTAACCGGGCTTGCGGCGGTTTTCATCAGGGCCTTCCCGGTCACTGCTTTCCTATCGTTGCCGCTCATTGCTTCGCCACTGCCACCATCGACCAGCCTTACCAAAGCGTCCACGAAGTCTTTCATCCGCTCGGCCTGAGCACTCATTTCCTCCGAGGACGAAGCCGATTCCTCCGCGGTTGCGGCGTTTTTCTGAACTACTTTATCCATTTCACTGACGGCTTTATTGATTTGCTGGACCCCTTGGGACTGCTCGTTGGATGCCGCCGCGATCTCACTTACCAGCTCACCCATTTTGGACGTGCTGGCTGCTACCTGAAGAAACTCGGAGCTGGTCTTTTCGACTACATCGGAGCCCTCTTTGATCTTCTTAACGGTGCTTTCGATGAGGTCTGCGGTAGTTTTGGCTGCTTCGGCCGCCCGCATGGCAAGGTTTCTCACCTCATTGGCAACGACAGCGAACCCTGCTCCGGCTTCGCCTGCCCGTGCAGCCTCCACTGCGGCGTTCAGGGCCAGCAAATTTGTCTGGAATGCAATTTCGTCTATAGTTTTGATGATTTTGGAAGTCTGCTCGCTGGCTTTGGAAATTTCCGCCATCGATGCGGTAAGCTCGCCCATTGATTTGTTGGCCTTCGAGACCACCAGGCCTGCCTCGGTCATCAACTGGTTTGCTTGATTTGCATTCCCGGCGTTCTGTCGCGTCATGGAGGCCGTTTGTTCGAGGGCCGAGGAGGTCTCCTCGATAGATGCCGCCTGGGCGGAAGCACCCTCGGCAAGCTGCTGGCTCGAAGAGGAAATCTGAGTGGATGCGGCGGCAATCTGTTCTGCTCCTTCGCTCAACCCTTGAGCAACTCGTTTTATAGGCTTTGAGAGTTTGCGGGCGAAAACGAGGGCAAGGATGATTGCCGATGCCAAAATCAGGACCCCAAAGATCGCAAGGGTTTTCCGCAGCAAATAAACGGGGGCAAATTCCTCATCCAGGGTCCCTGAGGCAATTACCGTCCAGCCGGTGAGATCCACCGGAGCATAGCCCCCGATCTTTTCAAGACCCTCAAAAACATAGGTCGCGGATCCCGATTCGTGGTTTAACGCCTTCCGGGTAATTTCTTCCATTCCCTTAAGGGTTTTCAGGTCGGTGCTCAAAATGTTCTTTTTGTCCGGATGGACAATGAAGATGCCGTTTTGGTTGACCAAAAATGCATACCCCGTTTCCCCTATTTTTGTATTTTCTATAATGTTGCCGAAGAAGTCCGGCTTCATAATGGCGGTCAGAGTACCGACAACTTTCCCCTCATCGGAAAAAACGGGCATACAAATGGGGACGACAGGGTTGCCCGAACCTTTCGATTTGACAACGGTCCCCACATTAGCTTTGCTTTGCATGGCGATTTTGAAATATTCGCGGTCCGTTATGGTAATCCCTTTATTTCCGCCATTTTTCCCGTCGGCAAATACCACTCCATCGGCGCCGGTCAGGACAATGACTTCGTAGTCGCCCCCGGCTTGTTTTTGAAAGTCTGAGAGCTCGCGTGTTGCCAGGGCAACTTCGTCCGCTGAACTTGAAACGCCATTTTGTGCTACCGAACGTACAGCTTTAACGATTGAGGGCCTCATTGCCTGCCCCTTCAAAACTTTCAGCTCTTCTGTAAGCGCCACTTGGGTCATAACTGCAAGGCTCTTGGACGCTGTGGCAAATTCCGTTCTCGAAGACTGGTCCAGGGATCTGGCCGATCTGTTAATGGAAACCAGGCTTGCGATAAGCAAGGGAACCAGGGCAAGACTCACTCCGAACAATACGAGCTTGGCGTTCAAGGTCATTTTTCTCATTTATTCAATCCCCGTTTGAAATTTCACATTTAGAAAAACCGGCACTTGAGGTTTATCGGTAAGAAGCTTTCTTCCCCTTAAAGTTTTCTTACTCGCGACCAATTCTTCAGCAATTAAGTGCTTGCCCATTTTACGTTGGTCTGGCAGTATCGGTACTGAGCTGGAAGGCAGGGGCCTTTCTCTTCGATAATCATTTGCCCAATTCAAATTTTTCGTTTAAATTCGCCGAAACTTCTGCGGAGATGTATACCTATGGGTAGAAAGATCGGGTTTGTAGCCCTTGTTCTCATTACAACTATCATGTTCTCATGTCACCGCAAAGGGACGGGGGATATCCAGGTCGCGGGCGACACGTACGTGCCGCCGCCTGTCGTCACATCGCCATACAAAGCAAGAGTGGCCGATGTTTTCAACGATACCCACAAGGTCCATGACGAAGACGTAATCGGCCTTCTGTGGGGCGGGATGGAGGATTCGCTCAAAAAACGGGGAATGCTCTGGACCAAGAATAGCGAGGTTGATCCGTACGTCCTGGAAGGCCATGTTTTGCTTTTCAAAAAAGGATCGGTGGCCGAGCGCTTTGTGCCCCGCCTTGGTGACACTGTGTTGGAGGTAAGAGTCGAACTTAGCCGGGGCGGCACTCATATTGCCACAATTGAATCCAAGCGGAAGATTTCATTCGGCAGGGGCACAACAACTCGTAAGGCCTGGGAAAAGGTATTCGAACAAGTTTCGGAAGACGTAGTTAATCAGGCGGTCAAAAAGTTTTAGCCAAAACCGGGAGAGCCACTGAAAAAATAAAGCGCAAACCCTCGCATCCTGCGTACGCTCCTTGCTGCCGCTCTTTTATTTGTTGACACCTCCGCTAATAAATTTATACTTATTGGTTTGTACATGTGGGAGAGTGGCGCATGCGAGTTCGAATTGATGAAATACCGGAGTCAGGGCGGACCCTCAGGTTCCATTGGGATGAAGACCGGCTCGCGCAGTTCGTTCCTCAGGGCGACCCCTTGAACTTGAAGCTGCTGCGTCCCGTCAACGTCGTCTTGAACCTGAACAGGCACCCGGACCATATACGAATTACCGGAAATATCACAGGTTCCATGGAGGTATGCTGCCACCGCTGTCTAAGGCCCTTTGAGCTACCTTTGGATGAGCAGGTTGATATATACCTGATGGCTGACCAGCGGACGCCGGGAGATGACGAGGAGGAGCTCAAGCCCGATGAACTCCTGTATGAATTCTTCGACGGCGAAGTGATCGAAGTGGATCGGCTCGTAGCCGAGCAAATCTTTCTGGGTTTGCCTGTGAAAGTCCTTTGCAGCGAAAACTGC
Source organism: uncultured delta proteobacterium (assembly GCA_963725365.1). Taxonomy (GTDB): domain Bacteria; phylum Desulfobacterota; class Syntrophobacteria; order Syntrophobacterales; family Syntrophobacteraceae; genus SbD1. Next base: position 12,112 of record CAVRZU010000084.1, read on the forward strand.
AAGGGGATCTGCCCCAAGTGCGGAGCAAACCTGAATGAGGAGGCCTGCCGGTGCAAGGCGGCTGACGGGGATTTTCGTTTTGCCGAACTTAAAGTGATTAAACCGGGGACGAGTGAATCCGCGGAATAAGTCTGCGCTCTGTTGACATGCAACGCCCGCCTCGACGGGCTGATTTTAGACAGGAGTCAAAAAGATGGGTGTACCGAAGAATAAGGTCTCAAAAGCCAGGCGTGACAAAAGACGAGCCCACCACGCCATTTCCACGCCTGCCCTGGCCCGCTGTTCACAGTGCAATGAGATGCGCCTGGCGCACCGCGCTTGCCCGAACTGCGGGTACTACAATGGCCGCCTGGTCCTGGAACTCGAAGAAGAGTAGAGCGCCGGGGTCTTAAGATTCCGGTGGATGAGAACCGCGATAGATGTCATGGGCGGAGACTGAGCTCCGGACCCGCGGCGGAAGGCACGCTTTCCGGCCCGGTCAATTTGTCAGGCTGAGCTGATGCTGCTTTGAAACGAGCCGGTTGTCCGTCTGGCGCTTGGGAGCGGATCGAGCGGTGTGCAGTCTGCCGGAAGTGATGCTCGTTGGGCTTCTGCCGGGTCTGAGAAGGCCAGCGCTTGCGGTTCCTTTTCCCTCACAAGATCCCTTTTATGTTAAGAAAGCGAAATTTTGCGGTCTCCGCTTTTTGGCCGTTGAACTTCTCAAAGCCCGCCATGATTTTTGATTGGAGGAAATGAGTTGCACTATTTTTTGACCGAAGAACAGCAGATGATTCAGGAATTGACCGCTCAGATCGCCAGGGAAAAAATCCGTCCGATCAGGGCCGAATTGGACACAAATGAGCAATTCCCGTGGGAGATCATGAAAATCCTCTCACAGGCGGATTTGTTCGGCCTTTATATCCCTGAAGAATACGGTGGAATGGGCGGAGGAATATTCGAGAACTGCCTGGCTATTGAAAAGCTTGGCGAGGCTTGTATCGGAATTGCCACGAGTTTTGCGGCAAGCGGTCTTGGAGCCTATCCGATCCTGTTGTTCGGCGGCGATGAGCTGAAACAGAAATATCTGCCCCAGATCGCCGGCGGCAAGCGGCTCGCCGCCTTTGGCCTTACCGAACCCGGGGCCGGAAGCGATGTTTCCGGCATCCAGACCACTGCTGTAAAAGACGGAGACCACTACATTATCAACGGCTCCAAGCAGTGGATCACAAATGGGGGGAATCGGAAATCTATTCCATTCTGGCTATTACCGACCGTGCAAAAGGTCCCCGCGGCGCCAGCTTCTTCGTTGTCGAAAAGGGAGATCCCGGATTTTCTTTTGGAAAGAAAGAAAAAAAGCTGGGCATCCGTGCATCCGCCACCCGCGAGCTGATTTTCCAGGATTGCCGCATTCCTGCCGACAGGCTGATCGGCCGGGAAGGAATGGGTTTTATCATTGCGATGAAGACCTTCGATAAATCCCGGCCCGGAATTGCAGCGCTGGGAGTCGGCCTGGCCCAGGGAGCACTCGATATCGCAGTCGAATATGCCAGGAAAAGGGTCCAGTTTGGAAAACCGATCATAAGCTTCCAGGCGATTCAGCACAAACTTGCCGATATGGCCGTAAAAACGGAGGCGTCCCGCGCCCTGGTCTACAGCGTCGCTCGCTACATGGACTCCGAACCCCATGACGTGAGTAAAGTGGCGGCAATGTCAAAGGTATTTGCGGGCGACGTCGCGATGGAAGTGGCGACAAGCGCCGTACAGGTGCTGGGCGGTTATGGATACATGCAGGATTACCCGGTGGAAAAAATGATGCGCGATGCGAAGATTCTGCAAATTTATGAAGGCACCAACGAGATTCAGCGCAACATCATCGGTCAGGAACTAAACAAGGAATACAGCAGGCTGAAGGAATCCTTTTTATGATTTTTAGTTACAGGAGCTGTAGTTCGCCATGCACATAGTCGTTTGCATAAAGCAGGTGCCTGACACCAAAAACGTCAGAATCGATCCGGACACCCACACTCTGGTCAGGCAGGGAGTGGAGAGCATAATAAATCCCTTCGATATGTTCGCAGTGGAAGCCGCGCTCAAGATAAAGGATCAAAACGGCGCAAGAATCACCGTTATAACAATGGGACCGCCACAGGCAAGCGAAGCGCTCCGAGACACGCTCGGGCTTGGGGCCGATGACGCGGTGCTCCTCAGCGACCGGGCTTTTGCCGGTTCGGATACATGGGCCACTTCTACGACCCTTTCAGCGGCAGTCCGCAAAATGGGCGACGTGGACATTATTTTTTGCGGAAAACAGGCTATCGATGGCGATACTGCTCAGGTAGGGCCGGAAATGGCTGCCTTGCTCGATATCCCTTACGCAACCTTTGTAAAGAAAATTGAAATTCCCGGGGACGGTTCCTTGAAAGTGGTCCGGCAGACCGATGAAGGGACCGAGGTCTGGAAGCTTCCCCTGCCCTGTCTTCTGACGGTGATAAAAGAGATCGGAGAACCGAGGGTCCCCTCGCTCAGGCACAAAATGCGCGCCAAAAAGGCTGAAATCCCGGTATGGGGAGCGGCCGATTTGGGGCTTGACCCTGACCACATAGGTTTGTGCGGCTCCTTTACTCAGGTCGTTCGCGTTTTCAGCCCGCCCAGAAGAACCAACCGCATTCAGCTCGAAGGGTCTTTAGAAGATCAGGCCGAACAGCTTTTCCAATACTTGAAAAACGCCAGGATACCCGGGTTATGAAAGCTACTGTAGACACAAAGAAATGCACTGTTTGCGGAGTCTGCTCCGACGCATGTCCGATGGGTGCGATTTCGCTTCGTGAAAACCAGGTCGAAATCTCCGATGATTGCTCGCTTTGCGGCATTTGCGTGGATACCTGCGAATTCGGGGCCTTAGCTCTTCCAGAAGTAGGCAAAGGCCCGGCGGAAGATCTGCTGAGTTATCAGGGAGTGTGGGTCTATGCCGAATGGCGTGCAGGCAAAGTCCACAATGTGAGTCACGAGCTTTTGAGTGTTGGCCGGATTTTGGCTGACAAACGCGGTGTCGAACTGGGGGCCGTCCTGCTCGGTTCCAAAATTGATGATGAAGTTGCTCTCGAGCTCATTTCCTACGGCGCGGATGTGGTCTATGTGGTAGAGCGGCCTGAGCTGGCGAATTTCACCGACGAACGATATTCAAAATGCATTGTCGAACTGGTAAAGCGCAAGCGTCCCGAAATCCTGATTGCCGGTGCGACCAGCATGGGGCGTTCCTTCATTCCCCGCGTAGCGGCTTCACTTCAGACAGGACTTACCGCCGATTGTACGGAATTGGATATAAGCGATGAGGGCCTTTTGCTCCAGACGCGGCCTGCGTTCGGCGGAAATATAATGGCGACTATAGTATGTCCGAACCGTCGGCCTCAGATGGCCACCGTTCGTCCCAAGGTCATGAAGCCCGTCAGGAGGGACGCCCACCGGGGCCGGGTCGAGCGGACCGAACTGCCGGATGAATGTTTCCTGGCGAACGTGGAAGTCCTGGAAGTCATTGCGGAACAAGACCAGACTGCAAAACTTACCGAAGCCGATGTTATCGTCTCGGGTGGCCGAGGGTTGCGAAATGGTGAGAATTTTAACCTGATCGAAGGGCTTGCAGCGCTTTTTGGCGGAGCTGTCGGAGCTTCCCGTGGGGCTGTTGAGGAAGGGTGGATGGCCCCTTCTCACCAGGTGGGGCAAACCGGCCGTACGGTCGCTCCAACCCTCTATATGGCGGTCGGGATATCCGGCGCCATTCAGCACATCGTTGGAATGCAGGGCTCTCAGGTTATTGTAGCGGTAAACAAAGACCCGCACGCTCCGATTTTTGATGTGGCCACCTACGGCGTCGTTGCGGACCTGTTCGAATTCATACCAGCATTCGTCAAACGAATAAAACGCGAAAGAGAGTAGCGGGTTGCGGGTTGCGGGTTACGGGTAGCGGGTTGAAAACCAACTCGCAACCATGCTTTTACGGACTTAAGGTCATGGCGAAAATCGAAAGATTCGAGGATATAGAGGCTTGGCAGAAGGCCAGGGAACTTGCGAGTGTCGTGTATGGGGTGTCGAACCAAGGCCCGTTTTCTCGTGAAATGACAACCGAAACAGGAAACTTGATCGGGGGCTTCATGCGGTATCTGACCAACCATGTTGGCGACCGGGCAACCCGCAACCCGCAACCAGGAGTAGTTACATGAGTGAACGAATTGTCGTGGTAACGGGAGCGAGCCGTGGGATTGGCCGTGCTATTGCGGTAGAAATGGCCGGCCCCAATACCCATGTGATCATCAATTATAACTCCAGTCCGGAGGCCGCAGAGCAGACCGCTGTCCTGGCCGCAGGCAGGGGAGGGACATCGGCGGCCATGCAATTCAGCGTGGCCGACCCTACGCGGTCAAGGCTTCGTTCAAGCAAATATTGAAGGAGCACGGACGGATCGATGTTTTGGTAAACAACGCCGGAATAGCCAGGGACAATCTCCTTGCTTTCATGAGTCCAGCCGAATGGGACGAGGTCGTCAATACCAATCTTAAGGGAACTTTCCTTTGCTCCCAGGCGGTGATAAAATCAATGATTAAGCAGCGGTACGGCCGTATCGTGAACGTCACGTCGGTCGTAGGCGTGATCGGCAATGCCGGCCAGTGCAACTATTCGGCTGCTAAAGCGGGGATTATCGGCCTTACCAGGTCCCTTGCGCGCGAGATTGTTTCCAGGAATATCACTGTAAATGCGGTCGCCCCGGGATTCATCGACACTGAGATGACGATGGCTATTCCGCAGAAATCGAGGGATGCGCTCCTGGCGCAAATTCCTGCGGCAAGATACGGCGCCCCGGAGGAAGTAGCTGCGGCGGTGGTGTTTCTCGCGTCCGATGCGGCTGGTTATATCACTGGACAGGTGCTGCATGTAAATGGCGGCATGTGTATGGGTTAGTTGCCTTCAGGAGAACAGGATGGCCTTAGAGAACAATCGGCGGCGTGTAGTTGTTACTGGAATAGGGTTGGTTTCCCCGGTTGGTGTCGGGATCGAAGAAAACTGGTCCAATCTGATTTCCGGGAAATCGGGAATAGGGCCTATCACCCGGTTCGATGCTTCCGGTTTTGCGAGCCGTATCGCAGGAGAGGTCAAAAACTTTCATCCGGAGGAGTTAATTAGCAAAAAAGAGCTCCGGAAGATGGACCCCTTTCTCCAGTTTGCGCTCGGCGCCGCCCATTATGCTATGGAAGATGCCAAATTCAAGATAGATCCCGAGTTCTCCTCGCGAGTCGGCGTCGTAATGGGTTGCGGACTGGGCGGTCTGCTCACGATCGAGGAATCCCACAAACTGATGCTGGAGGGCGGGGCAAAGAAAGTGAGCCCCTTTTTCATTCCCATGATTATAAGCAATATGGCCCCGGGTCTCATCTCAATCTACCACGGCGCAAAAGGTCCCAATCTTTCTTTGCAGACTGCGTGCGCCGCTGGAACTCACGCCGTCGGGCAGGCTTATCACCTCATTCGCAATGGACTTTGCGATGCGATGATAACCGGAGGGGTGGAATCGACCATCACCCATCTTGCCATAGGCGGCTTTAGCGCCATGCGCGCCCTGTTCGACCCGCAATGACGACCCGGAGCACGCATCCAGGCCATTTGACAAGGAAAGGGACGGTTTCATCCTTAGCGAAGGCTCCGGCGTGCTGGTTATCGAAGAACTCAATTTCGCCCGGGCCAGGGGCGCCCGGATCTACGCCGAAGTAATCGGTTTCGGCGCATCGGGAGACGCCCACCACATGGCCGCTCCGGCGCCCGACGGCGAAGGCGCGGCCCGCTGCATGCAAGTGGCTGTCGAAGACGCAGGCATAAGCCCCTCGGATGTGCAGTATATCAACGCTCACGGCACTTCGACCGAACTCAACGACAAATATGAAACGCAAGCAATAAAGACTGTCTTCGGCGAGCATGCTTACAAAATGGCAATCAGTTCTACAAAGTCGATGACAGGACACCTCCTGGGCGCCGCCGGCGGGGTCGAGGCGGCCTACACTGTGCTCACAATTTATAATCAACTTATGCCACCAACCATAAATTATGAATTCCCGGACCCGGACTGCGATCTCGACTACGTCCCCAACGTGGCTCGCGAGGCGCAAATCGAGGTGGCGCTTTCCAACTCCTTTGGGTTTGGCGGAACCAACGGCACCCTTGTATTCAGAAGATGGGCTGGAAATTAATTTTGTAACAATTTTCATTATTAGCTTGTTACTTTGAGCATTTGGATGCCTTATAGGAATTTATCTTGACAAGGTATCCGCGCCTGTGCAATAGGGTACATGGGGGCGGACAAATGGCGTTATTCCGAGCCTTTCGATGAGGTAGACACCAGGTCCGAAATGTAAAAAATCTTGGCAAATGTCCACATCGCAAGCTTGAATCTGTATTCTTTTTTCCACTCTTTTCGCTGGCTGTAAATACTTCGTCCCGTTTTGCCCAACAGCTTTTCCGCTGTTCATAATATTTTGGGCGCTGGCAACTATTCCTATAGATTGAAGGGGGTGATCTGGAAAACAGGAGGATCTGAAAGCAATGAAACGGTTTATTATTTTTCGTTTGTGATTCTTTTTCGCTTTACCAGGCATTTTTTTTTGGCGCTCAGCTCGCACTCCCCGTCGATATTCTGATCATGTTTGGCCTTCATGACTATCTGGCTTGGGCCCTTTTGAATTGATTCGAAAGATAAAGTTCTTTTCCCCTCTGCTCAGCCTTCCCGTTCGGGAAACGCCTTTTTTCATGATTATTCGAACACATGAAAGGAGAGACAAGAATGGCCGCACCACTGGACAAAGTACCCACAAAAGCATGGATTGTCACTTTCGCAGGCACAGCAGTCAATTTGTGTCTTGGAATTCTGTACGCATGGAGCGTGTGGGGTGGAGCGCTTACAGTTCCGATGAAAGCCGGTAAGGTTGACCTATCTCTGGTCGGCACGCATCTTCCGGGCATCAATTCGGCCTGGACATACCTCAGCAACGCAGAGGCCGCCACACCCATCTCGCTGTGCGTCTTGATATTCGCTCTATTGATGATCCCCGGCGGCAAGATTCAAGACAAGTTCGGCCCGAAGGTCGGCGCTACCGTCGGCGGGCTCTTCCTGGCTGCCGGGTGTGTTGTTGCCGGTCTGATGAAGAGCTACGAGGGTCTGATCATTGGTTTCGGTATAATGGGTGGAATCGGCATGGGTATCGGATACGCCGCTCCCACCCCCGCTGCACTGAAATGGTTTGGTCCCCATAAACGCGGTCTTATCGCGGGCCTTGTCGTCGGCGGCTACGGCGGCGCTGCGCTCTATATCGCGCCCCTGGCGAAATACCTCATCGCCGATTACGGGATCAGCGGTAGCTTTATTATACTCGGGATCATTTTCGCGGTGGTCATCATCATCGCAGGTCAACTCCTGGCATGGCCTCCGGCCGGTTACGTTCCGCCCGGCGTTGCTGCTCCGGCAGTAAAGTCAGGCACCCCCGGCAAGAGCGCCTTGACGTCGGTGGATTGGGCGGCAGGCGACATGATAAAGACCTGGCAGTTCTACGCACTGGTCCTCATGTTCATCGGTTCGACTCAGTCCGGTCTTCTGATTATCGGCAACGCTATGCCTATGGCCGCTCCCGTACTTGGCCCAGCCGCCTTTTTGGCTGGTCTCCTTCGGCGGGCTTATCAATGCGTGTGGACGGGTCGGCACTGGAATGTATTCCGACAAAATCGGCCGGACCAACGCCTATACGCTCAATTGCGTTGTTTCCGCTCTTTGCCTTTTCCTTATGCCTACCGTTATTGGTCTTAAGAGCGCTGTCTTGCTCTTCGTGGCTGTCGGCATAGCTTACTGGCAGTACGGTGGAGGATTGGCTCTCATGCCTTCTTTTACCGCGGACTTCTTTGGCGCCAAGAACCTTGGCTTCAACTATGGCCTGGTGTTCATCGGCTGGGGTCTGGGCTTCTTCATGGTTAGGCTTGGCGGGACCATAAAGGATATAACCGGAAGCCTCAACTATGCTTTCTATATGTCCGCTATTGTGCTGGTTATAGCGGTTATTCTGGCCAGGGTTACAAAGCGGCCGTCCTCATCGGGACAAATGGCGGCGGCTACTGCCAGGTAGCAGACATTACAGAACTTAAGTATGAGGACTGAGGACTGAGAAAGTACGTCACTTTCTCCCTCGGTCCTCAGCACCTGGCGCTCAGTCATAAAAAAAGGACTGGGGACGTTACCTTCCACTTCAGTCCTCAGTCCTAAAAAAACCCCGGAGTCCTTTTCAAATTATGCGCTCGTCCTATCCGCCGCCGCCCGATTTCCCCAGAAGATCCAGTGTATTTTCCTGCTCCCATGTACCGTCTTTGCAAACGTAACAGAGCTTTTCATCGCAGACTTCGGAGTCTGGAGCGTAAACCTTGGTTTCGATTATGCATCCTTTATCAATCATGTGCATCTCCCTCGCCTGAATCCGACTATTTTCAATTGGAGGACCAATTTTCCCCATTAAAAATAATCATTTCAAAAGGAGCATGCCACTTTGAGATTGTGTGACAGAGCCTCTGGCGCTCACATATTTCCCCTGTTTTCTCAAGGGGTTGGTTTTTAAATTTTGCCTTTTGCCTTGCGCTCTATGCAGTGCCCAGCGCCCGTGCAATTCCCGCCATGCTTATCTCGATCTCGCTTCTAAAACCCTCGATCATCTTTCCACTGATGCCGAATCTTTTGAAGATGGGGTCGGATTCCGGATCGATTCCATCGGGAGGCCCGTTGTCTTTTTCCTTCGCAAATGAGACCGCCAGCAAGTTTGCCAGATAAACCAGTGAGGTGAGTTCTTCATATTTGCCGGCCTTTTCCGGATTATGGTGATTCCCGATGGCCGTTGCTATGTCAGGAGGGAATTTCCACTTTGCGGGCAATAATTGCGCCCAACTCCTGGTGGTCGATCCCGAGCGCCCGGCGTTCGCCTCTAATCACATCGCTTTCGCTTCTTATCTCGCTCAGACTGGACTGAAGGTAAATCTTTGAATAGAGGTCAAGGATGGTTTTGCCTATATCGTGGAGCAGCGCGGTTGTATATAGCGTTAGAATACCTTCGAATTTGATTCGATGCGCGATTAATTCCGATATAAGTGCTGTGGTTACCGAGTGTTCCCAGAGTTCTTGCTCGTCAGTTGAACCGCCTCTTATGAAATAGCTTGTGGAACAGGCAGCCATCACTGCTTGAACAAGCCGCTTGTCCCCGAGTAGAAGCATCGCGTCCTTGAGGGAGCGGATACAATATTGCCGGCCATAATAGACGGAATTGGCAAGCCTCAGGATTCTTGCACCGATTGCCTGGTCATAGATGATGAGATCCTCTATCTCCTTTACCGGGGCCATTGCTTTCATCAGAGATATAATCTTCCACGCGATGTCCGGAAATGGAGGCAGTTTCTCAGCCGCAGCAACGATATCTTTGACAAGCAATTCGTAATGGAGAGCATCAATTTCATGTCCGCTAAGCTCTCTGAGCATGTTGGAACCCTTGCACTTTCCTTAGGGAAAGTTTTTTTGTCACCTCCCTGACGAGAGGCATAGTCTGAAGATTGGAAGTTTTGGAGTGCCGGATTTGCTCCAAGCCCAGGCCCTATTCTCATATTGCGTCCGTACGATCAATATCGGCTCGGGGCAGGAATAACTTTAATCCTTTTTTCTGTGATAGGAAAACCGGCAAAAAAATTGCCGGTGGTCACTGAATCACAATTCCCGGGAACGCGGGCTTCCAGCCTGCAAAGCGGCCGGGTGCTGCAATTTAAGGCTGTGGTCTTCTCTGGGAGCGCGGGCTTCCAGCCCGCAAAGCTGCACTCGAAAAACGCCAAAGCGCTGGTACATGCACGAGACCTGCCGTTACAGGATTGTTTTCGATGTAGTATATGGCGGCGCTCAGGTGTTTATCATCTCGGATGAAACGATCAAAGTAGTCCGGCATCCAATTCCTGTTTCCACCGGGCAATAACATGTATCGGAACTGCGTCGTGCAGACTAAATGTGACCGATTGGACCAGCCCTGGTTCGTCGAGGTGAGGCAAGTAGCCCCGTGAATGCCATCCTTTGGGTTCAGACATTTGCAAACCCTGTTTGCGGGCTGGAAGCCCGCGCTCCCAGGATTTCCCCAGGCTTTATTTCACTACACACTGGCTGGAAGCCCGCTCTCCCGGTTCACTTCCCGCCTTTCTTAACGGCTGGGGCAAAACCCGTGAAAGAATTTTTTCGACAACAGGATTTACGGTGCGGTTGACCGAGTATTCCAAACAGATCGATCCGAGAACGATCAGAAGCGTGACCGCTGAAGCAAGAGCCAGGAAACCCGCCAGGCTGTACGGGCGGAATTTTTCGCCTGCGTACATTACGTATGGCTGGTGAAAAAGATAGATGCCGTAAGAATAGATTCCGGCCCGGGAGATGCAGCTTCCAAGAGCAGGCGTCCTGCTCAAATGGTATGCCACGTTAATCAGTATTACTGTGAGCCCCATGGCCGTAAGGCCGTCTGAGAAGTAATACAGGAAAGTGGGCTGATCGGCAAAAAGCCCCAGGGCATAGATGATTGCCCCGGCGAAAAATCCCTTCCAGGAAAGAAGCAGGCCAAGGGTTGCATCGGATTTTTCCGCCATGAGTTTCCCCAACGCCATCCCGGCCGCGAATTCCCACAGCCGGCAGAAAAAAAGGCCACCCATCTCATAATATCCGTTCGCCTCGACCATGGTGAGAAAGTACCTTGCCGCTATATCCAAAAATATGCAGATCCCGAGGTATTTTACACAACCCATCCGCTGCATGAGCTTGAAAAGGAGCGGAAAAACCAGGTAGAGCTGGATCAACAGTCCCAAGAACCACCACGCAGGAACGAGGTAAAAGAACATCTTGTCGATGGGATAAATCCTGTCGCCTGCAAGGCTCAACAGGAAGCGGTAATCTATCCGGTCGTGCAGCAAGATGAAGGGGGAGACCAGGAAAACGAAATGAGCCAGCCAGTAGACCGGGAAGAGCCGCTTGAAGCGCGCCACATACCATAAAGTCCAGGACCCTTTTGGTCCGCCACGTTTTACAAGCGAGTGGGCAAGGCCGAATCCACTGAAGAGTATGAAGACCCCGACGGCGTGGGGTCCTCTTTGAATAATAGCTGCAATTAGAGTTTCGAGGGCGCAGGAAAATTTCCCGAGGATGGATGCCTGCCCGCAATGATTGACAAGATCGAAAAAGGAACTGAACGAAATCGGCCAGGGAAGGCTTCCGCTGCCATAGGACAGGAGGAAATGGTAAAGAACTATCCAGATGACTGCTATTCCCTTGACGCTGTCCAGCCATTGGAAGCGGCCGGTCGAAGAGGACGCAGTAGAGATACTCATTTCACCTCCCGCTATTGGCAGGATTAACAGGATTTAGCAGGGTGCTGATTTCGCCACCCGGTTGAAAAAGGCTTCATGTTCTAAAGAGCTTTTCTAAATCCTGTTAGTCCTGTCTAAAAAGCTCTTCATTTTTCCGTCTTCCTGTCTTCTTTACCCCAGTCCGGCCTCTAACATCAATTTGCCCAGCACTTTCTCCGCTGCAAAGTACTCTTGCGCGATTTCGCGCGCAGCCCTGCAGCTTCCTTCATAATCGCTTTCTATGACATCGACGGCTGCAAGAATTTCGTCCATTGTCGAAAATCCGAACAAACCCTTGCCGGTCGGCAGGAATTTGCTGAACCCGGTTTCCTGCGTTATCACCGGCCGCCCCGCCGCAAGAAAGGAAGCGCTCCGGTCGCTGAACCAGCCGGTCTTTGGCCTTACCACCTGGTCCTTTGTAACGGTAAACTCGCCCCTGGACCTCTGGATATACTCCCGGTAAGTGTCTATGTCCCGGGAGATCGGAAAAGAAGGCGTAATCCTCCATCCATTGTCGTTAAGATACCGCAGCGTCTGATCGCCTACCTGCGTTGCAAGCTCAAAGCCCACGGGCCTGCGCTTTGGCAGATCGATGATCTTCAAAAACTCCCGGTCTTTGGTCCAATAGTAGGTTTCGCCCCGGAAAGTCAGGTCCTTACCCTTGTTTTTCCAAGTCGTAACGGTCGTGTACACAGAATCCTTGGCGGGAGCAAAGGGGTTTTCCCAAAGATCCATAAGCACAGGCTGCCTGGTCGGATGCCAGCATACAAGATCTACCGGCAAGTCGCAGTCGGGTTGCCCAGGTTCTCTCCGAAGGAAAAATGTACGTGGTGAGCAGCAAGAGCGCTCAAGGTCTTCAAGTCCCCTTCCAATATTTTTACCTGGACGTGGAAAGGATCCGACTCCACATAAATCCTCCTGGGGATTGACATATGTTCTTCTCTGATCTCCTGGGAGGCGGTAACGTTAAGGAACGCGTCGGCTTCCCTGTAAAGCTGCGACAGTTCCCCTTCCGTCATCCCGTAGGTTTTGCCGCCTTCGTAGCATCCGCGAAAGGCCCATTTTCCTGAAAATCCATATCTTTGGAGCACCGGGGCCACCATCTCTATATTCGGAGATGCCTCCGGGGTTAACTCGAAGTCTGTCACGTCAAATACCCATCGGCTCGAGTCCTCTACGTAGTAAACGTCCCACCCCAGCCGTCTAAGTCCGATCAGGTAATGCAGAAATTGATATGTCACTCCGGCGAGGGGATACCAGAAGATCATTCCAAACACGATGAGTTTGCCTTTTGCGTTTTTGCTGTTTGCCATACCTGTTCCTTTAGATTGCGTAGATATCTTCTATGAGCCTTCGAAGCACTTTTGACGAGTCGAAATAGTGCCTTGCCTTATCCTGGGCAGCCGCGGCATGCCTCTCATATTCACCTTCAACCTCGATAAGACCCCTGGCCGCCTCCTCCGCGTTTTTGAATGCTATGATGCCATCCCCGGGCGAAATGATCGGGGTAAACCCTGTATCCTGAACTATAACAGGTCTTCCCGATGCAAGGTAACAAGCCGAGCGGCAACTGAACCATCCTGTCCGAAGCTCGACGTATACCTGCTTTGCGGGCGAGATTTCGCCGCGCGAGGACCCGATAAAATCCCGATACATCGCCGGGGTTACAGTTGCCTGCGGACCGTCGGCCACCTGCCACCCGGCTTGCGACAGCTTTTCGAGCGGAGCGTCTACGCCCCCGATGGCCACCTTCAGCGGTACATTCGCAACGGCGGGAAGATTCAACAGCTTGTCAAATTCGGCCCCCTTGCTTCCGTATTCCACACCCTTGTAGACCAGCTTGCCTTTGAAAGCGTTCCAAGTCATGATCGTTGTCCACGCCCCCCTTGGCCTTAAATCGGACAGGTGCTCCCAGAGTTCGATACAAACCGGCATCCGGGTGGTCTTCCAATCATAGTCGAGTTTGGGGACTCAGGCAATCAGGCCCGTGAATATTTTCAGCATAGGTGAAATGCCTGTCATGGTTTGCAACCAGGGCGCACCACCGGTCAACGTTTTCCGACCAGGAAAATCGCTCGGACAGCATTATTTGATTATAGCCCGGATCGGTATCGATAAATACTTTGATGCACCCGCCGGGGAGGTTGTCGGGGACCATGGAAACGCCGCTGCACATTTAGGAAAAGGTCGGCAGTAGCCGCCACTTCGTCGAACTTTTCCCGGCTCATCCCGAAGCTCGTCTCGTGCAGATGGAGATAATGCCACCTGTCTCTGAGGCCGGGTGCGAATTTTTCCACAAAATCGCGAAAGTATCCTACCGAGTATTTCGGGTCTTGAGTGTATGTTTTATCAATGGGCTGATGGGGCCAGCTCCAGGTATCTTCATGGTAATAGACGTCGTGACCAAGCTTCAAAAGCCCCATCGGGTACTGAAGATAATCCCATGCCACTCCGCCGAGCGGATACAACCCTACCAGCCCTGTCACTATTATACGAAGCTTCGACTCGTAGCAACTCAACTGAACCAAGTAGGCGGCAAAGCAAGCTATAACATTAAAA
>CAVRZU010000085.1:0-5438 GCA_963725365.1 uncultured delta proteobacterium
CATTGCCGGGCTGGTTTTCGGCAGGGTCCGGCCGATGCACACGACCACTATGATCTTCGGTTTTGCCGGCTGCGCTCTCAGGGAGCGCCCACTACATAATGTCGGCGGTGCTGCGGACCTCGCTGTGGAGCGAGCGGCTCGGGAAGATCTCCCTGTGGATCTGGAACCTGGCCATTCTTACGGGTATCGTCGCGCTCGATCTCGGGCACTCGCAGGGCAGAGAGTAGCTGAATGGATTTGGCCGGCCAACGTTTTGATCCTGCTTTCCATGGCGCTTATATTCTTCAACATGCTCCAGACCGCCGTCAACCGGCAGGAAAAGTTGATGTACGTTTCGACCTGGTATATTTTCGGCGGCTTGGTATATACATGGTTCATCTACTTTTTCGGACACGCTGTCTTTAACTTCAAAGGCGCCATTACCGGCTTGCCCGACGCCATCCTGGCATGGTTTTACGGGCATGGCATCGTGGGGCTGTTCCTGACGCCGCTCGCTATTGCCATTGCCTATTACGTCGTACCCAGGGTCGCCCGCAGTCCGCTGTACAGCCACGTTCTCTCGCTTGTAGGCTTCTGGACCATCCTTGTGATCTACACTTCTATCGGGACCCATCACATTCTTCAGACGCCGGTACCGGTCTGGCTGAAGACTATGGCCGTTTCCGGAAGCATCGCCATGATTATTCCGGTCTTTACGGTGCTGATCAACCTGTGGCTGACAATGCGGGGCAGGCTGGGGTTTTTCCATGCCGATATCGGCGGCAGGTTCGTCATGGCCGGCCTGGTATGGTATATCCTTACCTGCACCCAGGGACCCATTCAGGCACTTCCGGTCGTTCAGAGGGTGACTCACTTGAGCAACTGGGTTATCGCGCACTCCCACTGGGGGTTTTCGGCTTCTCAGGAATGATCGGTTTGGGGGGGCTTTATTACATACTCCCCAGGATCACCGGAAAACCGCTCTATAGCGGCCGCCTGGCCGACGTTCAATACTGGCTGCTCATCCTGGGTATGACCGGGTTTTTCTTGGTGCTCACAGCAGGCGGTCTGGTCCAGGGGCACGCCTGGCTCAACGGAACAACCGTCTATCGCACACTGCCCATGATCCAGATTTACTTTATTCTCCGTGCTGCCCTGGGGTTGCTTTTCATCGGAGCGGCGTTCATAGGGCTCTACAATGTAATCAGGACAATCCGGGGCGAGCAGGCCCAGAGCGAACGCATATTCGGAGAAGAGTTTCAGGGAGAACTGCAATGAGGATGACTCCGGCCGTGGTGATCGTAGGGGGCCTGTTCATTTTCGCCTCGGTGATGTTCATGCACGTCGTTCTGCCATGGATGACGGTAACCGAGCAGGGATCGGACATCTTCAGGCCCCGCACGGAGCTCGAGGAAGAAGGGCGTTCAGTTTATGTCAACAACGGCTGCACCTATTGCCATACGCAGTTCGTTCGCAACTTCGACTGGGACATAGGCTCGGAGCGAATAGCGCAAGCCGGAGACTACGTTGCGGACTCTCCTCACCTTTTGGGGACCGAGCGCACCGGCCCGGACCTTTCCGAGGAGGGCGGAGAACATCCCGACGACTGGCACCTGGCCCATTTCGCAAACCCGAGGTTTACCAGGCCCGAATCGCTCATGCCATCCTGGGAGTTCCTCGGCCCCGAGAAGCTCAAGGCCCTCATTGCCTACAAGCAAAGCCTTGGATTCAAGGCCGCCGATGCAAGAATGGCGCGGCAAAAGTACTGGAAGACCGAAACGATAGCGGCCTTCGAATCGGGTCCTGAAAAAAACGTCGCATGGCTCCAATCCCATGTCCCGGAGGGCTGGACTAAGCTGCCCAATCCCTACCCGACCTCCGATGCCGGCCTCACGCGGGGACACCGGATTTACCAGAGCTATTGCATCGGCTGCCACGGTCCGGTGGGAGACGGGATGGGTCCGGCCCAACCCTTTATTTACCCCCCGCCCCTCAATTTTACGATTCTAAAAGACAGGGGAATCACCGGAGGCATACTTTATTACCAGATTATGAACGGGATAACGGGCACCGCAATGCCCTACTTCAAAAAGGACCTCCAGTCCGAAAAGATTTGGGACGTGGGCAACTACGTGGCAGTGACGTTTGTAGGGCAAACCGACGCCCACGCCGAGCCCAGGGGTATCGACGCCTCATATGAACCGGTGGAGAAGAAAAAATGATCTATTGCGCCGGATGGCTCTTTCTTGTCGTGATCAGCCTGGCCGTGAGCCTGGCGGCATTGATCTGGGCTGTACGGGCCGGGCAGTTTTCGGACCAGGAGCGCGCCAGATATCTGCCGTTGGGGAAAGGTCTTCTGTCGGAGCCTATTTTGGTTGCCAGCCGCGCCATGAGCAGGGTGCACACGGTTTGCCTGTGCGCCATAACTGCTATGGCTTGTATCGCCTTTGCGGCAGCGTTTGCGCTAAGTCTCTATCATCGTTGAACGGATGCGAAAATGCGATTCTTTGTCTGGCCCGATTTCCAGTTTGCAATGATGGCACTCTTTCTCGGCGCGATATCTCTTATCATGGTCTATCTCGCCTGGGCCGGTTACCCGAGAAGGCGCGCAGCGAGAACCATGGATGACCTCAAGCAAAGAAGGCGCCACGAACGCGAGAGCGGACATCATCTGGAAAAAAATCCTGTATCTCCTTTTCTGATCCTTACCTATCTGCTTATAGCTTCATGGTCCGTCGCCTACTTGATTTTCGTATGGGCCAACGGCAGCAGGTTTTAAAATCGGAGTAGCTCAAATGCCCTCGGAAGAAGAACTGAGCGCTATCAAAACCTGGTCGATCATCGGCGCAATCGCCGTGGGGTTTTTGGCATGGGGAATGCTGATCTATTTTGTCATCGGGGACAAAGGCCCCCCGGCTGGGACTTCAGTGTTATCCCCGACATCCCGGGTCAATCGGTCTATTCTTCCTATAGCCCGATCAATCCGCACGGTCTAGTCAAGGGGCCCGAATCCAATCCGGTCGAACCTCAGCATGTTTCGGGACCTGTATCTGAAGCCCAGCGAATGGAGGCGCCCAAATGAAACTGCTCGCCTTCATCGCGCTGCTCGTCTTTGCGGCGGTTGCGCTTTCCGGGTGCTATTACGCCGAAATGCGAGACGACGAGGCAGTGCAGGCCTATAATCAGGAATTTCCACAGATGCCCAAAAAAACCATACCTGTTGACGGGGGCAACTGGGTAGAGCGTAACGCAGACCCGACGGAACTCAAGAACCCGATGTCAGACGATACCCGGATGATTACCTGGGGCTACGAAAGGTATCGGTTCTATTGTGTCCAATGTCACGGCCCACGGTTGGACGGCAACGGCACGGTCGGACAGAGTTTTGCTCCCCTGCCGGCAGACCTGAAAAGCTCCACGGTCCAGGACCAGAGCGATGGTGAAATCTTCTACCAGATCCGTTTCGGCTTCAACCGGCACCCGGCCCTTTATGCCACCGTTACAGACGATGAAACCTGGGCCATCGTGCGCTACATGAGGAGTATGCGGTAAATTGTCCTTGTTTCACTGTTCCTGGGTAAAGGAAAAGATAAGAGATCTGGAAGCGCAAGAATGATTCATCCACTCCTGCTATAATCTGACCCGATATGATGGAAATTTTGGCTCCTTTGATTGTGGGACTGACGGGAAGCCTCCACTGCCTGGGGATGTGCGGGCCGCTGATTCTAGCCTGGTCCCTTCGCTACAGCACGGCATCCCTGGCCGATGCATCCTGTAGTGTGGGGGAACGTGGCGGGGTAGCGTCACAATGCCCGCCAAAGGGATTATTTCCCTTTTTTTCCGGGGCATTTCCACATCACCTAGCCTACCACGCCGGGCGCATCACCACCTACGGCATTCTGGGCGCCGTCGTCGCCGGCCTTTTTCATTCTCTGGAAGTACACAGATTCGCAATGCAATACAGGGCGGGTTTTGCGATTGCCGCGGGAATCATCCTGATTGGGCTGGGGCTGGTACTTTTCGGGACCTTGCCGCTGCCCGGGTTTGTCACCCGCCTTCTCGCACCGCAGGCTTCGGTTTTAGGCAGGAGGTTTGCGAAGCTGGCGCAATCGGAGAGTCTTGGTTCCAAAGCAGGGCTGGGCTTGCTTGCGGGCTTACTTCCCTGCGGCCTTTCCTGGGCCATGCTGGTCGCGGCGGCAAGCACTCTCAGCCCAACCAGGGGGCTGATCACTATGGCCGCCTTCGGGCTGGGCACCGTTCCGGCTCTTCTTGTTGCAGGTTTGTCGGTTTCGTTTTTATCTGCCCGGACACGGTTGCTCGGTGAACGGGCGGCTGCCGTTTTCATCGTGCTCATGGGGGTATCGCTGGCGGTAAAGGGCCTGGGGAGCTGTACTAGGCTTCGGCGGCCACTGCTGCCCTATAGATCTTTTGACCAAAAGCGGCCTTTTGACCAACTAAAGAAGTATGGGTATCTTTTTGATCTGCCTTGACAGAAAAGCGCGGTGCGTAGACAATATCAGTTCGCTCCTAGGCGATACTCAAACAGGGACGACTGGAATTGAAAAAATACAGCTTCATCTCAATTTGGGTCATTCTCATTACGGCGGCCTTATTGCCTTCTTCTGCCGCGGCAGGCCTGGTAAGCGGTCCGGGCTGGAATATCGCGGGGGTCGCGGATTTCAATGGTGACGGATGCCCGGATATTCTGTGGAGAAATCAGACAACCGGGGATGTGGCGGTCTGGTACATGCATGGGAATACCCTGGCGGCGGAACAAAAGTTTGAGTCATCACCTGATACCTCCTGGGATGTAGTAGGGGTGGGGATTTCAATGGAGACGGAAGCCTGATATTCTTCTGAGGAACAAGTCAACCGGCGACGTACGGATATGGTACCTGAAAGGGTCGGCCTTCATAGGTCAGGACACGCTCGCCGGGCTGGACAGTGGACGCGCAAGCAATGTTGGCAGGCACATTTGTCGAGCACCTGGACGAAAGTGTGTCTTCGGTTGACCTGTCAGAAGCGCCAGAGCCAGTGTCGGGACAGCCGCCCTCGGCTGTCCAGCAGGGCGCAGCCCTGTCATCGCCGGAAGACTCGACCGACGCAGCCGCCTTCGATCCCAACGAATTCGAGAACACCGCATTCGATTTCGGCGGCGCATACGTTGGCGACGAAACCAACAGTAGCGACGGCGTCCAGCCGGCTCACCTCGAAGATCAGTCCCACGGCCTACCCATGTCGCCGTCGCCTGCGCCCGCAGATTCATTCCCTGTCCCCACGGTCAGCACCGCCGACATCCTGAAATTCCTGATCGACCGCACCGGCTACATCCGCCTTCTCGAAGCCAAAGATACGCCGGAAGCTTTCTCCCGCATCGAGAATCTGCGCGAACTGGTCAATGCCGCCATGGACTCCCGCGACCGCGGCGAATCGCTCGACGAATTCCTCGACCACGCCGC
>CAVRZU010000086.1:0-4665 GCA_963725365.1 uncultured delta proteobacterium
GTATATGTCATACCTCTTCGACATACGTATTGCTGTTCGTATCATATCGGAAATCCTCAAACCCCTGGGCATCGCCAGCGGCGGCGGCGAGTAAGACCGGCCTGGAAATGTGTTTCTGATCCGCAGCCCTTTTATCTATCCTCAACTGTTCAGGGTCTGTGGCCTTTGGGGCGAATCTTCTCCAAGGCCTCAGCAGCTTTAATGCGAACATCCCGGTCTTCATCGCTCAAGGCGGAAGTCAGGGCAGGAACGGCAGCAGAATCACGGAGATAGCCCAGTTGCTCAGCAGCTCTGCTGCGCACATTAGAGTCTTTATGGCTCAATGCGGCCGTGAAGCCGGGTACGGCGGCAGCGCCCATCATGGCTAAGGCGAGAGTGCAAGTATTGCGAACATTGTCATTTCTGTCGCCCAGGGATGCTATCAGGAGGGCCGGCACAGTAGCAGGATCACCAATTGCTCCTAAAGCCGAAGCGGCTCTCCAACGGACATTCGGGTATTCGTCGCTCAAGGCGGCCGTCAGCGCCGGCACGGCACCGGGATCAGCTATCTGCTCCAATGCTTCAGCGGCGCGAAAACGAACACTTCTGTCTTGATCGCTCAAGGCTGTTATCAGAGCAGGAACGGCGGCAGGATCACCAATCTTCCATAAAGCCTCGGCAGCATAAAGACGGACATCGGAATGCTCATCGCTCAAGGCTGTGGTCAGAGCGGGAATGGAGGCAGGATCGCCAATCTTCCCCAATGCCTCAGCAGCGCTCTGCCGGACCTTCGAATCATGTGAAGTCAATGCTTGAATCAAATTCTGCGTCTCTATTGGAATGGGGCGAATTACCTCCAGGATGCGCCGAATCCCGGCATCCCAATTCTCATACAGAGGCACCCAGTTAATGTCCAAAAGCGTTTCACCGGCGCCAATACTGCGGGCCGGCACGTCACATTCCGATAAAAGCACCGGAATAAACCACACTCGATCGGTGGGGAACTGCCTCAACTCTTCGATCGCCAAGGTAAGTTCCTCATTCATGTAACTTTTGACACGAGATGCATATTCCTTTGAAAAGCAGGCAATAAAGAAATCTCCCCGGCGAATTGCGCTCCGAATCGCTTCTCTCCACCTGGCGCCCGGCAGTATCTTATTCCGGTCCAGCCAGACGTGCACGCCGTGTTTGGTCAGCACATCACATAGTCTGTCAACCTCTTTACTGTTTTCTCTTACATAGGAAATGAAAACATGTTTTTGCGGGTTGTCAGCCACTTTCGTCACCTCGGTCAGTAAGTGTTCACTGTTGCCGGTTTTCTCCCTCCCACGTTAAAAGTTACGACATCGCGTCCAACGATGCACTCTTACTTCGCCGGCGAGTGTAGATGGCTGCTCTATTTTATGGGGCGGTCATATTCCCTCATCAATTCTTGGTGCTGTTCACGATTAACGATTAACGATTCAATTCGGACAGTGTCTCTTTGAAAGAAGCCGAAGATATTGTTGACATAAAAGGAACTGGATGGCAACAATACTTGAGTTGAACCACAAGGTCGCCGCGACGGAAGGCACGCGGGGTGAAGCGCCGCATCCAAAGGTCTCTACCCGGAAAGGAAACCATGCGATGAAATTCAAATTATTTATCGTTACTGTCCTTGTTGTTATGAACCTTTGTGGTGGAGGATATGCAAATCCAGGAGACAATACTCCTGCCGGCGACAAGAACCAGCCCGTGTTAACGGCCCCCGTGCTGTGCCCCACCCGCAACGAAGCGGCCCGGGAACTCTACAACAAAGGTTTGGAGTCGGCGGGCAAAGGTGATTTTGAAGCGGCAATGAAGGAATACTCCAGGGCAATCGAACTGGACGCGAACTATTGTGACGCCATGGATAACCTGGGACAGGTGCTTCGCAGACAAGGCAAGTTGGACGAGGCGATCTATTGGTATAAACGCTCCATCGGGGTCTTTCCTGGTAACTCCTCCGCCCATACCAACCTTGCCGTCGCTTATTCCAAACAGGGCAAAAAGGACGACGCCATCTCCGAGTACAAGGTTCTGCTTAAGATGAATCCGGATGATCCCGAGGGCTACTACGGACTTGGAACGGTATATCTGGCTTCGGGCGAATTCAATAGTGCAGCCAAAAATTTTCAAAAAGCCGAGCAACTCTACCTTAAGCTCAATTCCCCGTTGGTCACAGACGCGCATTACGCGCTTGGCATGACCTACTACAACATGAAAGATTACGGGAAATCCATCGAATATCTCGGTAAAAGTCTTCCCATGAAACAAAATGATCCGAGAGCGAATTACGTTCTTGGGCTCTCTTATCTTGAGCAGGGAAAAGACCTCGATAATGCCCGGAAGTACTTGAAAAGAGCACAGGAACTCGGCGCCAAAATTCCGCCGGAAGTGTCACGGAAGGCTGGATTATAGACGAAGGGCGGAGCTGGGAGGGGTCTGCCTCAATGCTTTGGACTTTGCCCCAATTATTCTCACGGGATCGACAACTCGCGCAATCAGGCGATTCATTCGAGTGGCCACGGTTGATCTTGAGATTTTCGTAGATTATCTTCATTTACACTTCTATCTGCGCTCATCTGTGTCATCTTATAAGGAATGGAAGGGCACGTTTTATCGACAGCATGGCAAATTACAAGTTCCCCCGGTATTTTGAGAATGAAGTTCTGCGCAAAAGACCCTATCTTAAGAAGGAATGGTGTGTTCAGGTGCTGGAGCACCCAATTAGAACCGAACCACAAGAAGGAAACCGTTACCGCTTCCGGGGCCGTATTGAGGAGTTTGGGGGCAAAATTCTCAGGGTTGTCACCCTCGAAGACAGGGTCACTATACACAATGCTTTTCCTGACAGAGGATTCAAAGAATGAAGATCAGCTATTATCCTGATACAGACTCCCTCTACATTGATTTGTCGGAACGGCCGAGCTCGGAGAGCCGGGAGATTTCTGAAGGTGTGGTGCTCGATTACGATGCACAAGGCCGACTGGTAGGCATCGATATAGACAATGCAAGCAAGAAGGTAGAGCTTGGAAAGCTTACACTCAACAAACTTCCGGCAAGCGAGCAGATAATCGCAGTCTAAGCTCGTTTCATGAACTTCCGCCGTCTGTGTTTGCCCGCCCGGTACGGATTGTATAATTCATGAACCTCTACGTCGGCACCAGCGGTTACTCTTACAAGGAATGGAAGGGCACGTTTTACCCCGTGGACATGTCCGCGAAGGGGATGCTGCATTATTACGGTGAGCGATTTAGAACGGTTGAGATAAACAACACCTTCTACCGCATGCCAAAGGCGTCCGTGCTGGAAGCATGGGCCGGCGAAGTTCCGGCCGATTTCAAGTTCGCGCTCAAAGCTCCGCGGCAGATCACGCACATCCAGCGGCTAAAAGACGCAGCCGATTCGTTGTCTTATCTGCTCGAAGTGGCGGGGACGCTGAAAGAAGCGCTTAGGACCGTTGCTGTTTCAGTTGCCGCCGAACTTGAAGAAGGATTTGCCTCGGCTGCGCGGGTTTCTCGCTCTGTTGCCGCTGCAGTGTCGCGTTGCGTTTGAATTCCGCCATCAATCATGGTTCGACGAAGAGGTTTTCGGACTGCTAAGAGATAATCAGGCGGTGATGTGTATCGCCGAAGCGGAAGGTGATCTCGAGGTCCCTTTTGTGGCGACCGGGGACTGGGGCTATCTGCGTTTGCGGCGGACCGATTATGGCGACGCGGAGCTTGGGAACTGGGCGAGCCTTGTGCTGGCGCAAAACTGGCGGGATGTCTACGTGTTCTTCAAACACGAGGAAGAAGGCAAGGCCCCGCAAATGGCGAATAGATTTATGGAATTGCTTCTGCAGGTTGATATTCCAGCACAGAGTGCTTAGGGCAATGGAGGTACTATGTGGAAAAAATGAGCCTAAGAAAGGGACTGAGTGCAATGAGGGAAGACCATGAGTGAGTTTCGTACCGAGACGGATAGCCTGGGGGAGGTGCAGGTGCCTGCCGGCAAGTTGTGGGGTGCGCAGACACAGCGCTCGCTCCAGCATTTCAGCATCGGTGATGACTTGATGCCGCGCGAACTGGTGGACGCGTATGCTATCTTGAAGAAAGCTGCGGCATTTGCCAATCAGGGCAGCGGCCGGCTTACAAGGCAACAAAGGGATTTGATTGCCAGGGTTTGCGACGAAATCCTCGCCGGAAAGCATCGAGATCAGTTCCCGCTTTACGTCTGGATAACAGGCAGTGACACTCAGTTCAATATGAATATCAACGAAGTGATCTCCGACCGATGCCGTCAGATCGCCGGTACGCCTTTAGGCAAAATCTCCAATCCATCCGAACGATCACGTGAACATGTCGCAAGTCTTCCAAGACACATCTCCCTCGGCGGATCAACATCGCAGCGGGTATCGGAACCAGGAAAAGGCTGGCGCCTTCGGTGAAGGCGTTGCGCGATTCCATTGCGGCCAAGGCAGAGTTGTGGAGAGATATCGTAAAGATAGGCCGTACCCATATGCAGGATGCGACGCCGCTGACCCTGGGCCAGGAGTGGTCAGGTTATGCCTGCGTGCTCGACGAGGGCCTTCTGTATATCGAGCACAGCCTTACAGGCGTCTGGAGTCTCGCCCTTGGCGGCACGGCGGAAAAATCCTGCTCCAGCCCACCGGCACCCGGATTT
>CAVRZU010000087.1:0-29919 GCA_963725365.1 uncultured delta proteobacterium
ATTTTTCTTCCTGTACTTCGTTCAGTTTATCCTGAGACCGGCATGTTTGGCTGCATTAAGACAGGCATAAGCCTGGGCGGTGGAGGTGGTTCGGCGAGTGAGTCCATCTGGAATTGCGGAGCAAAAGCCAGGAGAGCGTAGGGTATATCGGGATTTATCCGGGCGATGAACGAAGCCAATCCGTACACCTCGTCTTCGTCAACATAGCCCGGAATAAGAGGGGTGCTGGCCACCAGCGCAGGAGGAGAGGATCGTTTCGAAGCCAGTTCCGCTGCCCTGGCAAAATTTTCCAGTATCTTCGAGTTGTCGAATCCGCACAGAGCGCGGTGAGTTCCGGGGTTCCAAGCCTGCAGGCCGATTTTCACACACCCGCCGGATTGCATCGAAAGCTTGAACATCTCTTTTAACCCCGAAGTTGAAGTACCGTTGGTTTCCCAGCAGATTCTGAGGATTCGGCCGGAATTTTTCTTTCGCACGGCATTGCTGATTCGAACGGCATACGGCAGTTGTGGACCGGGATCGCCACCGAAAAAACATATGCAGCTCGTACAATCGTTCACCGAATTTTCCACGCTCTCGATACTGGACCACCTGGGCGCAAGATGGGCGGTTTTAAAAGACCAGTTCAGGCAATAGAGGCAGTTGAGGTTGCAGGCTTCAAAGAACACGGCAAGGTTATAAAAACCCACTTCAGGGCCGCAATCATTGGCGAAGTCGGGGTATCCAGCACCCGTGCCCCCAGCGCAAACCCAGTCGGCAACGCAATTGGTCGGGAGAGGATCGTGGTAAAACGACACAAGACCACGGGAGCGGCCATCTGTTTGCATACTGGATTTACTCCCGTGCCTTACCCCGCAGTACCCCTTATGATTCAAACCCGGTTTGCAGCGATGAAAGCAAAGTTTGCATTCGGTCCCGTCAGGGTTGGCGGCAGGACGGGCAGGCAGCCCGTACATTTCCCTGGATTCGGCATGGACCTGTTCGATTCGGTCCCTGCACTCGTCGGGCCGGTTCCTGACGCAGGAAGGGCAGATTCCTATGCGGCTTGAAATGTTATCCAGAGCATCACCGCACAGGAGGCATCCGCCTGATATGGATTTTCTTCTTAAAAGCATCAACGTTCCCAGTCGTAGGCATGCACCGCGTAGGTGCTCAAAGCGCTGCGCGGTGTTGCAGCGGCCAAAAGACACTGAATACTGATTGAACGATCAGCAGATACGCGGGAGCTGTTCACCACGGAGCATGTCCACCAAACGGTGCCCTCCAATCATTGTGCGAAGAAACACCCTTCCCGGATCATCTGAAACGATCTCTCCTATGAGGCATGAAGCTCGCCCGAGCGGATGTGACTTCATGGCCGCAAGCACGGCATCGGCGCCCTTTTGGGGGACAACCGCCAGGACCTTCCCCTCATTTGCGACATAAAGAGGGTCAAAGCCCAGCACTTCACACGCTCCGAGAACATCTTCCCTTACGGGAAGCGCCTCTTCGAACAGACGTATGCCCACCCCGGACTGTTCGGCTATCTCGTTCAGGGTCGTGGCCACACCACCCCTGGTAGGGTCGCGAAGGACATGAATTCCGCAAAAGGCGTCCAGCATCAGCTCAACGAGGCCATTGAGGGCTGCGGCATCACTTTGGATCACGTTTTCGAATGCAAGACCTTCCCGTTTGCAAAGCACCGCCATACCATGGTCGCCTATCGTGCCGTTAATGAGCACGAGGTCGCCCGGCCTGGCATTGCGGCCGCCTATGTCGATTCCAGCCGGTACGATCCCCACTCCGGTGGTGTTAATGAAGAGCTTGTCCGCCTTTCCTCTCGGCACCACCTTGGTATCGCCCGCTATCACTTGAACTCCGGCCTCTTGAGCCGCCTTCGCCATCGACGCGACTATTGTTTTCAGATCACTGCAGGCAAGCCCCTCTTCCAGGATGAAGCCAGCGGTTATATAGAGAGGCTTTGCGCCGCACATGGCAAGATCGTTGACGGTACCGTGAACCGCAAGGCTTCCTATGTTGCCTCCGGGGAAAAAAATGGGGTCTACCACAAATGAATCCGTGGTCATCGCCATGCGCCCGCCCTGTATCTCAAAAACGGCGCCGTCGTTTCTTTCCGCCAGAAGCGGGTTTTGGAATGCGCTCACGAAGATATCGTCTATCAGTTCGTGCATCGCGCGCCCGCCGCTTCCCTGATCGAGTTGAATTATCATAAAAAAAAGCCGCCAGTCGTCGGTAGTAAGTGGTTAGAAAAACTTTTAAAAACAGTCGGCAGTAGTCATCAGTGGTCAGCTCTCAGCTTTTCGCTAACGACCATCCACTGACGACTGACCACTATCATTGTGATATCTGTAATAAGCTCCGCATGTCCCCTCACCAGACACCATACATGGGCCTTTCGGGTCCCGGGGCGAGCAAACCTTTCGGAACAGCCCGCATTCGGGCGGGGTCATAACCCCCCGAAGCACTTCCCCGCACCTGCATCCAGGATGCTCTTTAACCCTGATATCGGGCATCGAAAACCGTTCGGCAGCGTCGAACATTTTCCAACCGGAACGGAAGCCGAGTCCGCTTTTCGCAATAGGGCCGATTCCGCGCCAGGTGCAATCAACCGGTTCGAAGACCTCGTCAATGAGTCTTAAAGCCGTAGAGTTTCCTTCCCAGGTAACCGCACGGCGATACCCGTTTTCGACTTCGGCCCTTCCGCTTTCGACCTGGTCTATCAGGGAACAGATGCCCTGCAGGATGTCCAGGTGTTCGAAGCCGGTGATCACGCAGGGCACTTTGTAGTTGTCCGTGATTTCCCGGTATGCCCCCGCTCCGATAACAATGCTGACGTGGCCGGGACATATGAAACCGTCGAGCTTGACTTCATGGGCGTCGAGCAGCGTTCTCATAGCCGGGGGGAGCAGCTTGTGCGCCGAGAAGACCGAAAAGTTGCGCACCCCCAGCTCAGAGGCCTGCTGAACGGCAGCGGCTATGGTCGGCGCCGTAGTTTCGAACCCTATGCCTATGAATACCACCTGCCGGTCCGGGTTTTCGCGGGCTATCTGCAATGCGTCCAGGGTCGCATAAACGATCCGCACGTCGGCCCCCGTGCTCCTTTTGAGATGAAGCGAGGAAGACGAACCGGGGACCCTCACCAGATCTCCGAAAGTGGTTATGATGACGCCGGGCTGCCCGGCAAGCCATATCGCCCGGTCAATGTCTTCGTTGGCGGTGACGCAAACAGGGCAGCCGGGGCCGCTGATCAGTTTTATCTGCGGCGGCAGAAGCTCTCTGAGCCCGGACCTGAAGATAGCGACCGTGTGAGTGCCGCAGATTTCCATCAGCCTGATCTCCCCTTTGGGGAAAGCTTTGCGCCGGAGCCTTTCGATGAGGTTTTTGGCCAATTGAGGGTCCCTGTACTCATCAAGATATTTCATATTGAATCTATCTTTCCTTGCTCCGCAAGGAGCATTTGCGCCCCGATCCACGCCTGGCCAAGCGAAATACAAGCGTCGTTCGCCGGGACCTCAATATGAGTGTAAACCTCCAGACCCCTATCGGCGAGTTCTATTTCCAACCGTTGCGAAAGATAGGCGTTCTGAAAGACTCCGCCGCTAAGGGCGATACGATGGAGGCCTGTTCTTTCGGCCGCGCTCACTGCGGCATCGCAAAGAGTCCGGACCATGCCGTTGTGGAACCGCGCGGAGATCTTTCCAACAGGCGCCCCGTTTCTCACGTCTTCCGCCAGCGCCTCTATTATTGGAAACTGGTCGATGCTGATGCAATCTCCGCCGGCGTCAACTCTACCCGGGTAGCATCCGTCATCTGGTTCTATCGCCTGTTCCAGTTCTATTGCCGCCTGCCCTTCGTAATTGACGAACAGGCGAATCCCGCAAAGAGCGGCTGCGGCGTCGAAGAGCCTGCCGCAAGAAGAGGTGAGAGGGCAATTAAGCCGTCGCGAAAGCATCTGCAAGACAATCTTGAGATCACGCACAGACCGCAGGGCCGGAAAGTCTGCGAGCCGGCGCTCTGCGTTTTCCGGGTCGATGGTCCACAGGTAACTGACGGCCGTGCGCCAGGGCTCTTTTATGGCCTTTGCGCCACCGGGCAGAGGGACTTGCCTGAAATGGCCAAGCCGTTCAAAACCCAGATCGTCCACACGGAGGATTTCACCGCCCCAGATCGTTCCGTCAGTACCCAGGCCGGTCCCGTCGAGCGCAAGGCCGATCACGGGCCCGTCGATCCCTCGCTCCGCGATTACCGCTGCAATATGCGCGTGATGGTGTTGGACCGCCAGGCTGGGCAGCTTTTGTCTCTTTAGCGCCCATTGGGTATTGAGGTAGTCGGGATGAAGGTCGTGAACGATAAGCCGCGGCTCGATTTCCAGGACCCGTTCCAGGTGGGAGATGGTATGCTCGAATGAGCGCAGCGTCTCGAGGTTTTCCAGGTCGCCGATATGCTGGCTGACAAAAGCTTCCCTGCCCCGTGTAAGACAGACGGTGTTTTTTAGCTCCGCCCCGGCGCCAAGCACCGATGGGACCGGGCAGGCAAGAAAAACCGGCAGCGGTGAGTATCCTCGTGCCCGGCGTAGAGGACGAGTGCTATCCCCGAGCACTCGACTCACCGAATCGTCGCACCGCATGTAAATCTCACGGTCGTGGAAAAGATGGTAGTCGGCTATTCCGCTCAGTCGCAGCCGGGCCTGCGAGTTCTCTATCACGATCGGTTCATCGCTCTGGTTGCCGCTGGTCATCACCAGCGCGTTGTAAGGCGAGTTTTCAAACAGGAGAAAATGAAGAGGCGTGTAGGGAAGGAAGACGCCCAACCGCCTGTTTTTTGGCGCTACGCTCCGGGCGATTGGAGGCCCGGTTTGATCCGGACGCTTTGCCAGCAGCACTATGGGCCTTTGATGGCCTGTCAGAAGCGCTTCTTCCCTGTCGTTCAGGTGACAATACCGCCGGATCTCTTCGAGTTGCGAAAACATGACCGCAAAAGGCTTTTCCTCGCGTATCTTGCGGCTTCTAAGCCGGCTCACCGCCGCCTCGCCGGTCGCTTTTACAGCCAGATGGAAACCGCCAAGTCCCCTGATCGATACAATAGACCCTGAATCGAGCAGCGCCGACGCTTTTGCGACTGCCTCGCCTGCTGTGGCGATCACGCTTCCCCCCGCATCTTCGAGCCAAACCTGCGGACCGCATTGCGGGCACGCGTTCGGTTGAGCATGAAAGCGCCGATCAAGGGGGTCGTCATATTCGGTGCGGCATTGCGGGCACATATCGAAGCTGTCCATGGTAGTCTTGGCCCGGTCGTAAGGAATGTCCTTTATTATCGTATACCGGGGGCCGCAATTCGTGCAGTTTATAAAGGGATAGCGAAATCTTCGGTCACTCGGATCGAAAAGCTCACGCAAACAGTCCGGGCAGGTGCACACATCCGGCGAAATCAGCGTAGAACGCGACTCGATCTCCCGGCTGCTGATTATACTGAACTCTTCGAGTTCCTCGTAGGGCAGATCGCTCGTTTCGACTTTGACAATTCTGGCCAAAGGCGGCGGCTCTGCTGAAATTGAAACGATAAAATCCCGAACCGGCCCTGCAAGGCCGGCGACCTCAATTTCCACGCCGTCCGACTGGTTTCGGACCCAGCCCTTGAGCCTGCATCGCCTTGCCAATTGGTAGATAAAAGGCCGAAAGCCGACACCCTGCACGACGCCCCGGACCTTTATCATAACGCGGCGGCCCTCTCCCGGGGCGCATCGCCTAAAGTCCGTCTCGTCTATAGGCAGAATTAGAGCCTGCCCCGGACCCGATCCGGGGGGAATTTTTGAATTATCGACTGCGGATTTCACTTGTCTTGCTGCCGCCGAAGGCCGCGGCCAGCCTGGCCGGCGGTCCCACCGCCGTGTTCGCCGACCTTCTCTTCGATCCAGGAGAGCCAGGGAGCAAAACCATCACCGGTCCTGCATGAGATTTCGAAAATCTTTCCCCTGGCGTTTAACTGCCTCACCCTTTCCCGAATCTTGGCTACATCGCAGTCGGTGTAGGGCAGCAGGTCGATTTTATTGACCAGCAAGACGGAACAAATCTGAAACATAAGCGGATATTTGAGCGGCTTGTCATCCCCTTCGGCAACGCTTAGGATCATGATCTTTTCGTGCTCGCCCAGGTTGAATTCGGCAGGGCAGACCAGGTTTCCGACGTTTTCTATTATCAGCAGGTCCACCGAGGACAGATCCAGGGAGTCCAGCGCGATTTGAATCATATTGCCGTCAAGGTGACACCCGCCGTCGGTGTTGATCTGAACGGCCTGAACACCCTTTTTTTGTATCCGTTCCGCGTCATAGGACGATTGGAGGTCGCCTTCGATAACCGCGATCCCCAATCCTGCCTCTGAGTTCGTCTATCGTTTTTTCCAATAGTGATGTTTTTCCGGCGCCGGGCGAACTCATGAGGTTCACAACAAATATTCCCGCCTCGTCGAAGCGCTTCCGGTTTTCCGCCGCAAGCCGCTCATTGGCCTGCAAGATGTTGCGAACAACTGGGACCTTGATTTCCATCACTCTTCCCCCGTTTCACCCTCTATGCTCATCACGGTAAGCTCCCGTCCGCTGAGCAGCTCCAAAGCAGCCTCACCACACCTGGGACACAGGAATATCTTGTTTTCGACGTCAAAAGAAAGATCACACTTGTCGCACCGGGCCGTAACTCCGACACTCTCGATCTCAATCACTACCCCGGCCGCCGCCGTATCGCGGCTTACCATTTCGAAGCAAAACATAAGCGAATCCGGAACCACGGCCGCAAACTCCCCGATCTGAAGCTTTACCTTGTTGATCCGCTTCAGTCCATGCCTGTTCGATTCATCGATGATGATCTCAAGAAGGCTTTCGGCGATAGCTAGTTCGTGCACTGGACCTTTTCTCCTCTAAAGACAGGCGAGAGGTGAGGGGTACAAAAACCACCGACCCGCGAACTCGTGCCCTCAAACGATCTTCTCGCGCCACCGGTACGAATTCCCAAAACCATTTAACATAACGATTGCAAAGGGGTCAATAGACGCGGACTCGACTCCGGATCCGCTGGCAATCCTGTTGACTTAGGCTCTGTGGTTATAATGCGGGACCACTGCTAGTCGTGATGCGAGACGGCCCTTTTCGTCATTAAGCCTGCCCCGGAGATTTTCCAGTCCGGGGGCAGTGCGTTTGAGCGGGAATCAGGCTTTCCAAGCACTTCTTAATCCAAAAGCTCCAGTCCGACAGGAGTTTAAGGATTACAGGGGTGACAGTGGCAGAAAAACTAAGAATTACGCAAAATTAAGCTTTGATCTTCTGTAAGACCCCTCCGCTCACCTCGTATCCGAAAGCCCCCATGATCGCGGCCTGGTTCTCGGTGGGTTCCTCGACCATGCGGATGGGTTTGCTTTTGCCGCTCTGCCAGAAAATGCAGGAATGAAGTTTTTGCATTTGCTCCATTGCGCGGCCGGCGCTTACCTCATGGCCTGCCCGGCGCAACCGGATTTCGATCAGCCGCAGATAAGTAAGGGCTATAATGCAGGTTAGAATGTGACACCTGATTTTTCCATCAGTCCAGTGGCGCAAAGGCATGATGCTTACCAGGTCATCGTCTTTTGACTGACGAAAAGACTTTTCAACAATGTATCGGTCAAGGCTTGCTCGAACGATTTCATCGGTTGACCAGTCCCCGTGGTCGGTTACCAGAAGGTTTTTCCCGAATCTTTCAAGATAGCGTCCGAGGCGGTAATGGTCTTTGTGAAAAAGCAGTGTCAAACGCCCCCTGCTTTCTTCAACCGCTATTTGATAGAGATCCTTCGGCAAATATAGTTGCTCACAAAAATCAGAATAGTGCTTCTCGACCTTGTCCTTCCACTTTGGATCAGCGTGTAGTTAGGAGCGGAGTTCAAAGAGAAAATCTTGTATCGCGAGAAGCTTTTTTTCAAACCCGCACCTCTGTTTTGCGGCAGTCAGGGGATTAAAGGTAACAATCACCGTTCGCTCTTTACCCCAGAGTTCCCGTGATGTCCGATAGGCAACGAGCCGGTCCTCATCCCTACCAAGTCTTTCGAGTTCGCGGTTTTTGGCGCTATCGACCGGCTTGAACTCGGACGAGTTACTGTAAGGTCCTCAGTCCTTTCTTTTGTTACTCTATGCAACGCGAGAGATTTCAACGCGAGCCTGATACCCAAGCAGCGTCAGGAACTGCTCGATCTCTTCCCAGGACAGTCCGAACTCCTTCACATCGGCAAGTCCCAGTCGCGCAACTACCCTGCTAAGCACCTCCAACTCTTTCTCATCGAACTCGGCATCCATCATAGCCTCTTCAGCCCAAGCCACGAGATCCTCCAGGGAGAGGCGATGCTGGATATGTTCGGTCAGCTTGACTGCCACATCATGCCTGGTGATCATGATTCTTACCTCCATGAACTGGGTGATGTCCTGTATAAACCGGAAACTTCCGGTGGATCTCGACAAGTTCACCCAAACCGTTATAAATCTCCTTAAACTTCTTCTCATTGAGGCGCCTGGTCCGATCGTCCATCTTTTGAGCCCTCTTCACAGCCAAATGGGCGATCAGCCCCAGCCTTTGCAAATTAGAAGCACGTTCTTAGCACCGGAATCACCGCCGCAAGGATCTTCGAGGCTCCAGAGGGGCAGGCCCGCCTGTTATTCCAAAAATCAGGCGCCCTTTCGCACTCGTCCAGAGTCCCTCCGTTTATAGTCACAACAAAATCCCGATACTTCTTGGGCTTTCAATCATAATGGTAACGCCACAGGCATGCAAGCTTGTATCGCGGCATTGCAAGGGCATCTTGCCAGATCCTTGACTCCTGAGCAGGCAAGAGAACACGACGAAAATGATCCGGAAGTGTTGAACTTTTGAGAGCTCAAAATTTCAATGCCCGGGAGATGTATGTTCCGCTGAACTCCCTTAACGCCACAGAGGAGAGAACTTGAAATATAAGGTTCGCACAGCGTCACCTCTGTCTATTTCCCAAGGTACTGGAAATTTTGACTGTATTAAATTCCCTACACCACTGCTGGTGAAAGCCTGCAATCCAGTCCGGTTCTGTCAGCATGGATCAAAGCCCGACACCATTTTAAAACCTGGCATCTTAGTTGCTTCTAATATGCCTCCTGTTGTCTAGGGCGTGCCTGCCAAATCGATCCCGGGACGGTTCCTGAATAATGGAATCGGAGGTGGGTACGCCGGTCAGTATCTCCTGCATTCAGATTGGATTTCCAAGTGCTCCAACGTACTTTGATCCAATCACAGCGAACTGCCGCCTTCCCCAGCCTGTTCACCCGGATTGCGGTTAGTAACGAAAGGATCGGAGCCATAGCAAGAATTCTAATAGTTGATGATGACGAGGACTTTCTGCGCTTGATGGCTGAATATCTCAAACTGGTTGGCTTCGAACCTGATGTGGTAGCAAGTGCGAAACAGGCTCGCCATAATCTGGAATGTTCCCGGTATGACGTGGTCGTTTCTGATTTCAATATGCCTGGAGAAACCGGCTTTGATCTCTTCCGCTACGTTTCATCCATGCATCCGGAAACTCCTTTTGTCCTGGTAACCGGATGCGATGAACTGCAGCTAAAACGGGAAGCGATGAGGATGGGAATTCACTCATTCATCTCAAAGCCTTTTTATATGGATGAACTCCGACAGACTTTAGTCAATCTCATGGACTGCAGCAAGCAAGCGGAAGTCCCCTGTTTGGACAGGCTTGAATTCCCGAAGCCGAATCTGAAAATCGCATTTTGCGGTGACAACCAGCACGAACTTCAGGTTCTGCAAAGGACGCTGGAAGGTGCCGAGTATCAGGACACAATATGCGCCAGTGCATTCAGTGGAAAAGATTTGCTTTATGCACTTCGCTCAAGTGAAGGAGAACTGCCCGATCTGATACTGTTGGACATGCTGGTATTGTTTGAAGACGGTCTGGAAACTCTGGAAATAATCAGACGTGATGCCAACTTTCAGAACATGCCAGTATTGCTTATGACAGGATCGCCGGAGTATGCGGAAGCGGTGTTGAAGAAATACCCTCATTTGGCCATTGGCGGGAGCCTCACCAAACCTATAACCGTCAACAGTCTTAACACTCTTTTAGGCCACTATCGTCATTGCTGTTGAAGATAGTGAATAGGACTTGAAAACACTTCAGGCCAGGCGCGGCCCGGTTACGACTCCAACGCCCACTGTTCGGCGCCAATAATCCGCCTGTTCCCTTGCTCACCGCCCGTCGATAAAGGCCTCACCTCGTTCGGCGTCACGGGTCACGGCTTGTGGGTCTTTACCCCCTCAGTCCTCAGCACTCAATCCTAACTGGGTCGTAGTGACAACCGCGACACCCCTTTTTCTTGCTTACGTGATAAAATAGTCTGAAGAAATGGCTCGTTGGCGTTGCAATGCTGCTGAGCGATGTGAGCCAAAGCCAAGGATAGTTAATTTAATAACCTGGAAAAGCCGATTGGGTGGATGGTCTTGCGCAGAACCGCGGGAAGGTCATGGGACGGAGTAAGAAGGAACAAAATGGAGATCATCCCGAAAAAGCTCATAACGAAACAAAGAGAGTGGCTTTCGCTAAAAGTTGCCCTGATATACATCCTTCTGGGATCAAGTTGGATCTATTTCTCAGATAAATTAATGGGGACGCTTGCCGTTGATCCTCAATCCGCTGTCCGCATCTCCCTGATAAAAGGGCTGACGTATATCCTGGTAACAGCAGCGCCGCTCTTCTTTATTATTCACAGGGGGGTGCTCCGAATCCAGCGGTCCGAGGAGACAATCCGAGAGACAACGACCAGGCTTGATAACACGCTTGAAAGCATCAGTGACGCATTCTTCTCCATGGATGACAATCTCATAGTAACCTATTTCAATGCCGCGGCAGAACGAATGCTGAACCGGAAGGCCACGGAGGTGATCGGGAAGTATCTCTTTGACGCCTTCCCCGAGGCCAGGGGATCAATCTTTGATGAAAAGTATCATTACGCCGTTGCTGAGAAAGTTTCCGTGGCCTTTGAGGCTTATTTTGACATTGATCCATATTCTAATTGGTACAATGTAAGGGTCTATCCGCAGGAAAACGGCATTTCCGTCTATTTCCAGATTATCACCGAACGAAAGCGGGTGGAGGCTGCCGCCCGAACTGAAAAGGAAAAGTATTGGCTGCTGGTGAGGCAGGTTCCGGGCATTGTATTCAAGGGGTATGCGGATTATGGTTTAGACTGCTTTGACGACAAAATAGAAACCCTTACCGGGTATACTCAAGATGAGTTCAACTCGCGCGCTGTCAAATGGAATGATGTTTTGTTGGAAGAATATCAGGCGCCGGTGAGAGAACAACTTAAGAAAGCCATCAAAGACGACGGCTTCTATGTCAGCGAATTCCGGATTCGGAAAAAGAGCGGAGAGTTGGTCTGGGTGCAAGCCCGCAACCAAGTGGTTGAGAATGCCCCGGGCAGAATGGACTACATCAGCGGGGTTTTTTTTGACATTAC
This sequence comes from uncultured delta proteobacterium, assembly GCA_963725365.1. GTDB lineage: Bacteria > Desulfobacterota > Syntrophobacteria > Syntrophobacterales > Syntrophobacteraceae > SbD1. The sequence goes on from CAVRZU010000087.1 coordinate 11,510, forward strand.
CGAGCGCAAGCTGGCGGAAGAGGCTCTGAGGGAGAGCGAGGAGTTGTATCGAACGCTTGTCAGCTTATCCCCCGACGCGATCTCGGTGGCGGACCCCAATGGCTTGCTCACCCTCACTTCACCTAAGGCCAGGCAAATATTTGGAGATTCGCCTGATGACGAGATCCTTGGAAGCAATATATTATCTTGGGTGGTCCCGGAAGAGCAGGAAAAGGCCTCTGCGAATATACGGCATCTCCTGACAGAAGGAACGCTTATAGCTACTGAGTTCACACTGCTCAAAAAGGATGGGACCCGCTTTATCGGAGAGGTCAACGCGGCGGTCATCCATTCTCCTGACGGCAGTCCGATGAGAATTATTATCATTACCCGCGACATCACCGAGCGTAAGCGGGCCGAGGAAGAGCGAAGGAGGCTGGAAGATCGCTTGCAGCGTGCCGAGAAGATGGAGGCCCTGGGCACTTTGGCTGGTGGAGTCGCTCATGATCTCAACAATGTCCTGGGTATTGTCGTGGGCTACTCTGAACTGCTTCTATTAAATGATTCGGATGAGTCCGGTCCGGTAAGATCAAAAGCCATGGAGATTCTGAAGGGCGGGCAGAGGGCAGCCGCGATTGTTCAGGATCTTCTGACGATGGCGAGAAGGGGAGTTACCAATAGGCAGGTGCTGAATTTGAACAACATCGTCGTGGAATGCCGGAAGGCCCCCGAGTTTGCCGGGATCTCTTCTTATCATCCCAACATCCGGCTCAGGACCGATTTAGAGGCTCACCTCCTCAATATATCGGGTTCTGCCGTTCATCTGAGCAAATCGCTGCTGAACCTGGTCAGTAATGCCGCTGAAGCTATGCCTGAGGGCGGCGCAATCACCATTAAAACCCGGAATCAGTATCTGGATAAGCCCGTTTCCGGATACGATGAGGTTCGGGAGGGGGACTATGCCGTTTTGACCGTATCGGACACAGGTGGCGGGATACCAGCCGGCGATCTGAAGCGCATATTCGAGCCTTTCTATACGAAAAAAGTCATGGGCCGCAGCGGGACCGGTCTGGGATTGGCTGTGGTTTGGGGTACGGTCAAAGATCATTCGGGATATATCAATGTGGAAAGTCAAGAAGGCGAAGGAACCATTTTCACCCTTTATTTTCCGGTGACAAGAGAGGAAATATCTCAGGAGCAGGTTTCCATATCCGCTGCTGAATACATTGGAAACGGTGAATCCGTTCTTATTGTGGATGACGTTAAAGAGCAGCGAGAGCTTGCCGTCACTATGCTTAAGAAGCTGAATTACACCGTCGTCACTGTTTCCAGTGGTGAAGAAGCAGTCGAGTATCTCAAACAAAACGCGGTTGATCTGATTGTTTTGGATATGATTATGGACCCTGGCATGGACGGTTTAGACACTTATGTCAAAATACTTGAAATCCATCCCCATCAGAGGGCGATCATCGTCAGTGGTTTTTCTGAGACGGAGCGAGTGAGCAGGGCTAAGGCATTGGGAGCGGGCGCCTATGTGAAGAAGCCCTATGTGTTTGAAAAACTTGGGTTGGCTGTCAGGAAGGAACTCGACCAACCGGCATAAACTGCACCCCATGTTTCGCCCGGTGTGTCGGCAAGAAGAGATAAGGAACTGGAAAAGAAAGGGGGCATCTTACACTATTGCCAAAAGGAGAAGCTGCTCCATTATGGCCCCGGGTCATGTGCGGGTGGCCGCGAGGCCACATGTAAAGCAGTTGACAAGAGAGAAAACGCGGGCCAGCCATTGAGCTCCGAAATGACCTATCCGGGATGCCGGCCTGGTGGTCCGAAGGGGAAGATACCAATTCACTCATTTACCTGAATTCCGTCCTTAGCCCCAGCAGAAGCAGGGAGCGTGAAGCAAGAATCGGGAAACGATGAGCAAGCGCCAGGGTGACCCTCGGTGCGGAGATGGTTCTGCTTCCCGCTTCCCGCTTCATTTATTCTGCAAGCACTTAGGACTTAATTTGCCATGAATTTAAGCACTTCCATAAAAGCCGGGAATCAATTAAGCCGCAACTTTTGCCTCTCACTATCACCGATCGCTATCTTTTTGCCACTGTTGCCTGCTCACGGTTCCCTGTTCACTACCACCTGCCAGCCGCTGTAATCAGCCCTCGAAATGCCTTCGGTGTCGCGGGTCTGTGCTCTCCGCACTCAGTCCTCAGCACTCAGTCCTCAGTCCTCAGCACTCAGTCCTCAGTCCTCAGTCCTCAGTCCTCAGTCCTAACTGTGGTTGCGGGTCTGCGCGCCATGGGGCAAAGACCATGCGACCAGTTTTTTCAGCACCCGATCAAGAACGGATGGTTGTTAAAAAAGCAGACGATTAGTATACTGTGTTCCGGCCACTGACGACTGTCTTTATTGAAGACTGTCTTTATATTATTCTGACCACTGACCACTGACCACTGCAGACTGTCTTTATATGGATTCAGTTCTTCTCGAAGTTAATGAGTTGAAAACATACTTCCTGACCGAGGCCGGAGTAGCGCGGGCGGTTGATTCGGTTAGCTTCAGCATGTCCGAAGGTCAGGTATTGGGAATTGTCGGCGAGTCCGGATGCGGCAAGAGCGTGTGCGCGCTTTCAATTCTGCGTTTAATACCTCCTCCCGGGATAATCGCAGGTGGTCAGATCCGGTTCCGGGGCAAGGATCTTCTTTCGCTTCCGGAAAAAGAAATACAGGCGATTCGGGGAAACGAAATCTCCATGATTTTCCAGGAGCCTATGACTTCTCTGAACCCCGTTTTCCGGGTCGAAGACCAGATTGCTGAAGTCCTGTTGCGTCACAAGCATATTTCGAAAAAAGAGGCCGGCTTACAGGTAATCGAGCTTCTGCGCCGTGTGGGTATCCCGTCGCCCGAAATGAAAATGAGGGATTATCCGCATCAAATGAGCGGCGGCATGCGCCAGCGCGTCATGATAGCGATGGCGATCGCCTGCAATCCTCGCCTTATTATAGCGGACGAACCAACGACTGCCCTGGACGTTACCATCCAGGCGCAGATCCTTTCGCTTCTCAATGATCTGCGCGAGATTCACCGAATGGCGATCTTGCTGATCACCCATGACCTTGGCGTGATAGCCGAGATGGCCGAGGAGGTCCTTGTTATGTACACCGGCCGGGTCGTGGAACACGCCGGCGTAAAGGAGCTTTTCAATAATCCCCTGCATCCCTATACCCAGGGGCTTATGCGCTCGATACCCGCACGAGTGATCGGCCAGGAAAGGGCCAGGCTTGAACCGATTCGAGGAGTCGTACCCAGTCTGCTGGCGCTGCCGCCAGGGTGCAAATTCAACACCAGGTGCCCATTTTCTTTTGACCGCTGCTTTCAGGAGGAGCCTCAACTGATCGCGCCCGCCGGAGGCCACCCGGTGCGCTGCTGGCTTTATTAGTTAGTCGCTGGTCGTCAGTCGCCGGCAAAAGACCACTTACCACTGATTGCAGTTCGTATGTTCTTTCTGACCACTGACCACTGCTTGGAGGAGATCGTTCTTGCTTGAAGGTCCGGAGCTTGTAAAAATTAGCGGAGTCAAGAAATACTACCCGATTACAGAGGGTCTTTTTCGACGCGAAATCGGAACCGTCAAGGCTGTGGACGGAATCGACCTGGAGATCGGCCGCGGAGAAACCCTGGGCCTCGTAGGAGAGAGCGGATGCGGGAAATCGACTCTGGGCAGAGTTGTACTGGGCCTTGAGACTCCGACGGAAGGCCGGATCTTATTTGACGGACAGGATCTTTCCTCGGTAAACGGAGAGAAACTGCATCGGTTAAGAAGACGCATGCAGATCATTTTCCAGGACCCTTACTCATCGCTTAATCCGAGACAAACCGTGGGGCGCATTATCGGTGAAGGTCTGGTTATTCATAAGATAGGGACCTCTGCCGAACAAAAGGAAAAGGTGCGCCAAATAATGGAGGTGGTTGGCCTTCGCCCGGAGCACATCAGCCGCTACCCGCATGAGTTCAGCGGAGGACAGCGCCAAAGAATCGGAATAGCCAGGGCACTGGCCCTCCATCCCGAACTGGTTATCTGTGACGAGCCGCTCTCGGCGCTCGACGTCTCAATACAGGCACAGGTGATAAATCTTCTCAAGGATTTACAGCAGGAGTTCAACCTCACTTATCTTTTTATCTCGCACGACCTCTCGGTTGTGCGCTACATCAGCGACCGCGTTGCGGTCATGTACCTCGGCCAAATCGTCGAACTCGCAAACACGGCTGAACTGTTCAGCAACCCAAGCCATCCTTATACTATCGCCTTGCTGGAATCAATACCTCTGCTGGACCCCGACCGCCCCAAAAAACAGTGGGTAGAGGCAACAGAATCGCCTGTAAAAATGCTTCCGGAATTCTGCAGCTTTCAGCCGCGTTGCCCTCAGGGGCAACCGCAATGCGAAAAGGTTCCACCAAAACTACAGGAGATATCCCCCGGCCACTGGGTCAAATGCCTGGCTTTTAGCAAGCAGGAAGCGTGAAGCGGGAAGCAGGAAGCGTGAAGCAATGAGCAAGAGGCCAGGGACCTTCCGTCGGTTTTCTCTCTTGCTCCCCGCTCACCGCTTCCCGCCTCTCGCTTCCCGCTTCTTTTATTTAAAGAAAACCGTAGATTGCGCCGAACATAAGAGTGGTGTAAGAAACATAATTATTTTTACTAAGCAAGGAGTGCTCGAACCGGAATTCGCTGCTTCTATTATCTCTTTAATAGCGTGCTTCTTCTCCATCCGGCGGTGAACGATTACGATTCGGAAAGGGGAGTTTTCTCTGGCTGAAAAATACGACGTAATAGTAATCGGGGCCGGCCATGCCGGCTGTGAGGCTGCGCTCGCCGCCGCGCGATTGGGGTGCAAGACTCTGGCTGTGTCCATTTATTTGGATACGGTTGCACACATGCCCTGTTCACCTTCCATAGGTGGAATCGGCAAAGGCCACCTGGTGAGGGAAATCGACGCACTCGGGGGCGAGATGGGCAGGATTTCAGACCGGACCGCGATCCAGTTCCGCTTGCTCAACACCAAAAAGGGGCCTGCAGTTCGCGGCACTAGGACACAAAACGACAAAGCGCGTTACCGAACGGCTATGAAGCACAGTTTGGAGCTTCAGCCAAATCTCGAGTTAAAGCAGTCCATGGTGGAATCCCTGCTTGTCGAGGATGGAAAGATATCGGGAATTACCGATCAGTTCGGGGTTTTCTATGAATCTTCGGCGGTTGTCATTGCCACCGGGACCTTTCTGCACGGACTCATTCATATTGGAAAGAGCCGGATTCCATCGGGCCGGGCGGGCGAGTTCCCGTCCATTGCGCTTGCCGACCAGTTTCAGGACCTCGGGTTTGCTTTTGGCAGGATGAAAACGGGTACCCCGGCCCGAATTGTCCGGCGAAGCATCGATTTCAGTTCCTTTCGCCCGCATTACGGTGATCCCGAACCGAGGCCTTTTTCACTGTTCACGGAAAAAGTTTGCCTCCCGCAAGTGCCGTGCTTCCTCGGGCGGACTTCCGAACGTACCCACGATCTGATACGCCGTCATATTCATCTTTCGCCTCTATACAACGGCGCCATACGTGGTGTTTCGGCGCGATACTGCCCTTCGCTGGAAGACAAGGTGATGAAGTTTCCTCATAAGGATTTTCATCAGATCATTCTTGAGCCTGAGGGTCTGGACACCGAGGAAATATACGCCAGCGGTACGGGCAACTCGCTTCCGGTGGAAATTCAGCTCGATTTGATTCATTCGATCCCCGGACTTGAATGTGCGGAGATAATGAGGCCTGCCTACGCAATTGAATATGATTTCATTCAGCCTGAGCAGCTCTATCCGACCCTTGAGACCAAGTTGGTGGAAGGCCTATTCCTTGCCGGCCAGATAAACGGAACCTCCGGTTACGAAGAAGCGGCTGCCCAGGGAATGTGGGCCGGGTTGAACGCCGCTCTCAAGGTCCAGAAAAGGCGGCCGTTTATCCTGGACCGCTCTCAAGCCTATATGGCGGTAATGATAGATGATCTGGTCACAAAAGGGACAAACGAGCCGTACAGAATTTTCACCTCCCGGTCCGAATACCGCCTGATGCTGCGCGAGGACAACGCCGATTTGCGTCTCCTGGAGAAGGGATACGAGCTTGGACTCCATGATTATTCGGTCTACAGGGAACTGCTGGATCGGCGTGAAGCTCTTGAAGCCGAACTGGAAAGACTTCATAAAACATTTGTGCGCCCCTCCTCACGGGTGAACGAAATGCTTGGACTCAAGGGTTCGAATCCGCTCGATGAGCCGATTGCGCTTGAAAAGCTTCTCAAGAGGCCCGAGCTTGCCTATTCGGATCTTGAAGCCATTTGCGGTACGGAGTCCGCACTTGCGGAAAGAATAAAGGAACAGGTTGAGATCGAATGCAAATACGAAGGCTATCTGCGGCGGCAGGAAGCCGAAGTGAACAGGTTCAAACAGATGGAAGAAATGCGAATCGCCTCTGATTTTCCCTATGATCAGGTGCCCGGCCTTTCTAATGAGGTCAGGCAGAAGCTCGGAGCAGTAAAGCCGGTTTCAATCGGACAGGCTTCGAGAATACCGGGAATGACTCCTGCCGCCATTTCCATCTTGCTCGTTTTTCTCAAGCGTTTTAAGGAGTTGTCTTCATAAGTGGAAAGCGCTGCTTAGAAATAAACATTATTGGTAAATTTTTCTTGCTTAATTCAGGATTTACATATAGTAGGAAATGGGGTCCGTTTAATACTGTTCCTGTTCCTGCTCTATAAAAGGGGGAAAGAGGCTATGGAGGGGAAAAACGACAAAGACTTTATTGTGACCCTGAGAGATTATGGCCTTCAGGTAACATATCAGAGGCTGGCCATCTATCAGGCCCTGTATTTCACCCGGGAACATCCGAGCGCTGAGGTAATTTATCAGCAGGTCAAAAAAAGGTTCCCTATGATTTCTCTGGGAACTGTCTACAAGACGCTTGAGAAGTTTTACGAGGTCGGCCTCATTCAGAAGGTGAGCCCGATAACTGAAGTGGCCCGCTACGATGCTCTAACCGGCTCCCACCACCACCTGGTTTGTCTGGAGTGTCAGTCGATCCGGGATGTCAGTGTTGATGAAGAGCCCAATATTTGCGTCACAGAGCAAAACGGATTCCATGTGCTGCGGCAGCAGATCGTCATTCACGGGTATTGTACGACGTGTAAGGCCAACATTTAAGATTCCCGCTCCTTAAGCAATTCGGCCGATGACGGAACAAGTCTGCTTGCCTGCATCTTAATGTGAAGATGGCAGAAGGGCGCCATCCTCAATATCTGTTGCCATAGAAAACTTACACAAATAAAAGAAAAAGCCTGAAGCCTTAAGAGGCTGATAGTTGCCTGTTTTTATCAACTAGGGCGCAGTCTGACTTTTTTTGGCCTTTTCGACTACCTTTGCGTTGAACTTGTCGGCGGCGATAATAAATCGCACGTGGGTGGCTTCTCCGATTTTTTCCACTTCGTCGAACGCCTCCAGCTTGAAAGTGAGTTTTCGGCCTTCGACGGCTGTGACTTCGGTCCTCACCCGTATCGTCATTCCAAGCGGCGTGGCGGCAAGGTGACTAAGGTTCATCGATATGCCGACCGATTGCTCGCCAGGGTTGAGACGTTCGTCGATCAGTTCCGCGCTGACTCGTTCCATAAGGCCACCCAGACATGGCGTAGCGAAAACGTCGGGCAGATTTGAATAAAAGCTGCGGGCAGAATCCTGCTGTGTGGAAACTACTGTCAATTCCCGGCTCATTCCCGGCTCAAAGGCTGAACTCATCGGCACAAACCTCCTCGCTAAAATGTTAAGAAAATCATAGCCGGGACAGTTTACATGATTCTTCCGCCCGGTGAAACCAAAAATCAGGTACCCGTTTGCAACAGAGGGCACAGAGAAAAGGGAATAGGCATGCAGGAGATACCTGAAGCACACAGAGATTTCGGCTTTTAGTTTGCAGCTATTCATTTTGATCTTGTAAATCCCCGTCCTACAAAGCTTTTCTTTGTGAAACCGACATCGAGTTTCTTGAAATTTTGTCAAGATTTCTTGCAACCGCCGAAGGTTTGAGTGGCGAACCCGGCGGGAGGTCTCACCGCCGAAGCAATACCTCCGTCTTCCGTTTGACTTTGAGCCAAGTCCTTCTTATTTTCAAATTCCGAATCAACAGATCTGCGGCCGTGTGGCTGTTTTCCTTCAATTGACCTCTTTCTAAAACCATGGAGCGAAGAGATGTCCAAAACCGAAAAGGACCTGATGGATGCTTTTGCCGGCGAATCTCAGGCAAACAGAAAGTATCTGGCTTATAGTCAGAGGGCCGAAGATGAGTTTCTGCACGGGGTGGCAAAGCTTTTTAGGGCCATTGCCGAGGCCGAAACCATTCATGCGATCAAGCACCTGCGCACCGCCGGTCTGGTGAAAAGCACCAAGGAAAACCTGGAGGATGCGATCGCAGGTGAAACTCATGAATTTAAGAACATGTACCCCGAAATGATATCGCATGCTAAAGAGGAGGCAAACAAGTCGGCCGAAATTAGCTTCGAATACGCCAACAAAGTGGAAGCTTATCACGCTCAACTCTACAAAAAAGCGCTCGCAGACCCCGATAAATTTCCCGTGCAGGATTATTATATCTGCAAAATTTGCGGGTACACGGCTTCAAAAGAAACGCCAGATGTGTGCCCGGTATGCGGCGCAAACACAAAGGCCTTTTTCAAGGTTTGATTGTCGTTGATCTGACCGTTCAGTTTTTAGTTTTGAGTTAACTCTTACATTATGCCGGGCGCGCCAGGGGGCTAGCGGAGTGTTGAGAACTCTTGCTCTTGTGATCCCTTATGGCCGCCTGGCTGATTCAAACTCAAAACTCAAAACTACTCACTGCCGGCACTCCGTGCAGGCCGCACGCTTTGCGAACCGCCCTCAGGATCGCCTGCTCCGCGGCCATAACGGCCAGCGCGCCGATAAAGCTTACCTCAAATCCATCCAGGGTCCCGCAGCTCAGTGCGAAAACGGCGTCTCCGTCGTATTGAGTGTGAACTGGATAAATGGTTCTGGCAAGCCCGTCGTGGGCCATCTGGGCCACCTTGGTCAACTGGACTTTATTTAGCAGGGCGTTGGTCGCAATAACTCCTATAACGGTGCCTTCGCCGGCCGGGAATCCCCCCCTGAAGCCGGTCATCTTCATCAGCGCAGGGACTGTATCGACCAGTTCCAGGCTATCCGGGCTTTTTCTTGCCCCGGCGATCTTCATGCCCGTGCCGGGGTCGAATATTTCTCCAAAAGCGTTTACGACCATCAACGCCCCGACTTTGAGTCCGGACGCCCCAACAATCAAACTGCTTCCGACCCCTCCCTTCATGCAGCGCTCGAACCCGAAGAGCTTGCCTACTGTTGCTCCTGTCCCCGCACCGGCGCTGCCTTCTTCAACCGGTTGCGACGACACGTTCCGGCAAGCCGCAAGGGCCAGCTCCGCCCCGGGATAAGTCCCCGTTTTATTGACTCCGAGATCGAAGATGATCGCGCCCGCTACGATAGGGACCACTCCGTGGCCGGTGTCAAAGCCTATATTGCGCTCTTTGAGATGTCTTCTCACCCCGTCGGCGACGCTCAAGCCAAAGGCGCTTCCTCCCGAGAAAAAAAGCCCGTTGACTTTTTCGACCAGATTAAGAGGGTTCAGCGTATCGGCGCCGAAAGTCCCCGGCGCCCCGCCTCTGATGTCGATGCCTGCAGCCGCCCCCTGGTCCGGCAAAATAACCGTGCATCCGCTTGGGATTCCGTCCAATTGGGCGTGGCCTACATATAGACCTTCTATGGCGGTAATCGTGTCATTTTCCATATGTTCATTCCCGATAATGCTGAAGCAGATATCGATAGATTTCCTTGCCTATTTCCATTCCGGTTTCTATGATTTCGGGACCAAATTGCCGGCCGGTGGGCGTTCTGAAAGTCTCCATTATGCGAACGGTCCCAGACATTCCCCAGGGGAATTTTTCGATGATCTCCCGGGGGCTCAGGGCCTGGGAATCCATCATGTGCCAGAGAGTGTGAGTGAAGGTGTCCGACCCCCAACGGAATTTATCGGCATCATAGAGACAGTCGCTGACGAGCTGAACCCATTGGCGCTCGCTCGCGTCCTCGAGGGGTGTGAATGCTTCATGATTCCTTATGGCGTTGCTTACGCAGTCTATTTCATCTTTGCTCAGTGAAAAGTCGCCAAGGATACTTTCCGCTTTTTCGGCCCCGCACTTGGCGTGGTTTTGTTCGTCCCGGCAGATATCGTGTAAAAGCCCCGCATAAATGCCTATCAGCATCAGCCTTTCGACGGCGATCGGCTTCATACGGTCGCCACCCGTTTCAATGTGAATCAGAGTGGCGCAGTCGATGCTAACACGGGTGCTGTGGAAGAGTCCGTGGCCCAGAGCTTCATTATAGCCGGGACCGAGCATCTCACGAAGGCGCACCGCCTCCCGGTGATTGTAGAAAAGTCTCCTGGAGATGGCAATCTGCGCCTTGAAGCGCGTGTAGAACTCGGCAAGCGGGTGCTTCGAAGCAATCCTTTGCGCTTCCTGCTGCAATTTCGAAATGACTTCATTCATTATCGAATTTTGGATTCCGGTTTCCAGTTCTCAGTTTAACGATTGAATGTTACCTGTTTCCCTTTGGTTCCAGCTCGCACTTCACCCTTCGCCTCTAACTTATTATTACAGCAGACCGAATTTTTCTGCAATAAGACGTCTAAATCGTGGAGTATATAGAAGTTCGAAGGTCTGCTCTTTTCCGGGGAAAAGCCTCATTGCATGTTCTCGGACCGCTTGAACGGTTCGCTGCGCCTCATCGAGCGACATGGGCGACTGGGCGATTAGGGCCAACGAGAAGTCGACCAGCCTTCTGAGATGCCTTATTCGTCGGTTCTCCTCCCTTATTTCTGCTTCACTATATTTACGCACGGGTTCTCTGTTTTCCATTTCTATTGCCTCTCCTGGCGTTGGGACCGCCGGCCGGGTTGCCCGCTACCTCTAATTTATATATTTAATCATAACCGCTGAGTCCATGCCCATTAAAAACAGCGGCCGGCGGGCCGGCGGTCCCGCAGCCCTTGCTTGACATTATCCTCAGCCTGGATGATGATTATTTATCGGCGTTTAACCATGGAAGACCATGCAGACATCGCAAGCTTCATTCAAAAGAAAAACTCGCAGGGATTCGGAAGGGAGATTTAGATGGGACCGGTGGAAATCAAAAAGGGCGTTTACTGGGTGGGGGCGCTGGATTGGAACATACGTGACTTTCACGGCTACTCCACCCCTAAGGGGACAACTTATAACGCCTACCTGATAATAGACGAAAAAATCACGCTTTTCGATACTGTTAAAAAGCCATTCAAAAATGATCTCATCGAGTCCATAAGCAAGATAATCGACCCGCGGCGTATCGATTATCTTGTAGTAAATCACGTGGAAATGGATCATTCCGGCTCAGTGCCGGAAATTGTCGAGCTGGTAGGGCCGCAGAAGGTGGTCTGTTCCGCGATGGGCAAAAGGGCACTCGTAGACCATTACGGTCTCCAGAATTGGCCATACCATATAGTTGACACCGGACAGACCCTCAAACTCGGGAAAAAGACGGTCAGTTTCCTTGAGACACGAATGCTCCATTGGCCCGACAGCATGATGTCATATATCGCGGAAGACAAGCTGTTGCTGTCAAGCGATGGTTTCGGGCAGCACTGGGCAACCAGCCAGAGGTTCGACGACGAAGTGGACGCTTCCGAACTCTTTGGTCACGCCGCCAAGTACTATGCCAATATCCTGATGCTCTTTTCCCCTGTGGTCCAAAAAGTGATCGCAAAGATCGACGAACTGGGGCTTGACGTAGACATGATTGCTCCCGATCATGGTCTTATCTGGCGCAGGGACCCCGCGGGAATAATTAAGGCCTACCAAAGATGGAGCAGGCAGGAATGTAGCGCAAAAGCGCTTGTCATCTACGATACTATGTGGCAGGCGACCGAAAGGATGGCCTCTGCGATCGCCGAAGGACTTAAAGAGGGGGGCCTGGATTTCAAATTAATCAATTTGAAGCTGAATCACCGCAGCGACATAATGGCTGAAGTACTCGACTCAAGGGCACTGGTTCTGGGATCTGCGACGATAAACAACGGCATGATGCCCGCAATGGCCGATCTGCTCAGCTATATGAAAGGCTTGCGGCCGACTGGCAAGGTTGGTGCTGCCTTCGGCTCCTATGGCTGGAGCGGCGAGGCGGTAAAGCTTCTCTCGGAAGCCATGCGCGAAATGAATGTCAACCTGGTCGGCGAGGGAGTCCGCGTCAGGTATTCTCCCCAAAAAGAGGACCTCGATAAGTGCGTCGAACTGGGCCTGCAGATCGCACGTGCAGCTTTGGAGGCGGTGGGGCCGCAGGCCATGTTCGCCACTAAACCCTCCGGCGGCGGCAAGTGCGCGCAATGAACTTATTGACGGGAGGACCGGTGAAAAGAGTGCTTTTCCTTTGCCAGGGCAATGGCTGCCGAAGCATAATAGCCGAAGCCCTGGCAAGACATTTCTGGGAAGACGGCGCGATGGAGGCCTGTTCAGCCGGAATCGCACCCTTGGGGTATATTCCGTCTAACACCCTGGAAGCCCTGAAGGACGCCGGCATCTCCAGCGATGGACTCTTTTCGAAAGGCCTTTCCGAATTTTCTCTAAACGATATCGACTACATTGTAAATCTTACCTTTTTTGAGGTCGATTCTCTCATACCTTCCTCCTTTTCCGGAAAGCTGATATCCTGCCCAATCACGGATCCTTTTGGTCGTGGCGTTGAATCTTTCAGGCAAACAATAGAAGAGATCAAGAGGCTGATCGGGGAAAAACTGCCGAAGCTTATCGGAACTGTGAGCAAGTGATACAAAGTTGCATCCAGGATCTGGTTTTCATAACCCTCAAAGCGCAGGGGGCGGTGGGACCGAGGGCCAGGTTCGCCGCCGCGGGCGCCACAACGAGCCGCGCAGCGGCGAGGGGGGTGTGGGGGGCACAGCTCCCCACGTTTTTAAGGATCTATCTTTTAGTTGCCGCCATACCGCTCTGCGTCCTCTGCGGTTCTGCGGCAAATCTTTTTGCCGCCTCGGATTGCGCCTTCGACACAATAATAAGAAACGGCCTGATATATGATGGTTCCGGCGTTGCGCCGTTCAACGGCGACGTAGGCGTCAAGGACGGCCGAATCGCCGCGCTCGGTGATCTCAGCGGGGCTTGCGCCCGGACCGTGATCGAAGCGAAAGGTCTTGCCGTTGCCCCCGGCTTTATCAACATGCTCTCATGGTTGACGGCTTCGCTGATAATAGACGGCCGGTCGCAGAGTGAACTCCGCCAGGGGGTTACCACCGAGATCTTCGGCGAAGGCCAATCGATGGGACCTCTCACCGATGAAATGAAGCGCCGGACTATTTCACAACAGGGTGACTTTAAATTCGATATCTGCTGGACCACGCTCTCTGAATACCTGAGCTACCTGGAGAAGCGGGGAATCTCGCCCAATGTTGCGTCTTTCGTGGGCGCAGGCACTATCCGGGAAAATGTCCTTGGACTTGAAAACAAAAAGGCGACCCCGGCTCAACTTGGAAAAATGTGCGAACTGGTGCGGCTCGAAATGGAGGGCGGGGCGTTGGGCCTTGGGTCCTCGCTGGGTTATGCGCCGGATATGTATGCAACAACCGATGAACTCATCGCGATGTGCCGCACCGCCGCAAAATTTGGTGGAATGTATATCTCTCACATTCGAAACGAAGGTGACCGGTTGATCGAAGCCCTTCACGAACTCATTAGAATAAGCCGGGAGGCCGCAATCCCCTCTGAGATCTATCATCTTAAAGCCGGTGGAGAGCGAAACTGGAACAAAATCGATGGCGTGATATCGATGGTCGAATCGGCTCGATCGAAGGGTTTGCGCATAACCGCCGACATGTATCTCTACACGGCGGGTTCGAACAGGCTTTCGTCGAGGCTTCCAGCCTGGGCGCACGAAGGGGGAGACGATGCCCTGCTTGAAAGGCTCAAAGAACCTTCGCTTCGAAATAAGATCGCTTCCGAGATGCGCCAACGCGGCCCTATGCCCAAAACGATACTGGTCGGCTTCACCGCACAAAACCTGCTCCCGCTCACCGGTAAGACCCTTGAGGAAGCCGCCCGCATTCGAGGAAAAGACCAGGTCGAAACCATGCTCGATCTCATTTCCGATGACAGCGCCCACACCAGGGTGGCCACATTCGTGATGAGCGAAGAAAACATCAAAAAGGAACTCGTGCAGCCTTGGGTATCCCTGGGATCGGACGCTGTTTCAATCTCGGCGGAAGGCCTGTTTCTGAAGCAATCCACCCACCCGCGCGCCTATGGAAACTTCGCCAGGCTTCTCGGAAAGTATGTGCGTGAGGAAAAGGTGATCTCTCTTCAGGAAGCGATCCGTCGCATAACATCTCTTCCTGCCGCCAATCTGGGCCTCGACCGCCGGGGATCTATCAAAGAGGGGTATTTTGCAGACCTGGTGGTGTTCGACCCCCAAACCATCGCCGACCGCGCAACCTACGACAACCCGCACCAGTATGCAACCGGAGTAAAACACGTGCTTGTAAACGGCATCAGAGTAATCGAAAACGGAGAGCACACCGGGGCAAAGCCTGGAAGAGCGCTTTGGGGGATGGGGAAGGTGAGGTAGCGGCTGCTGATTTCAATTCAATGATATTGAAGAACGGTCCTGATCCAGGGACCTTTTGTAAGCCTTCCATTCCGGACAAAAACAAGTGTGAACCCGCCATAATATTCCGCAGAGAATCCACTGTTCCCATTGTTAACCGGACAAAGCACATACAATAAATCGTCTAATTTCGCCCGCTGTTTTTATATTATATCCGCTTGAGGATTTCGCCTCGAACGCTTACGACTACCTCCTCGATCGGAATACTCTTGCCTGCTTCCTGCATCCCTTTTCGGACCATGCCCGGCAAAGAGGAACAACAGGGGACCTCCATGTCAACTACTGTGACGCTTCGGATATCGGCGGTGCGAAAAATCTCGGCAAACTTGTTTACGTATTCCGTTGCATTGTCAAATTTGGGACAGCCAAGCAGGACCGCTTTGCCTCTGACGAACGTCTTGTGGAAATTGGGGTATGCAACCGGCGCACAATCAGACACGACCAGCAGGTCTGCTCCTTTGAGAAATGGCGCGCCAGGTGGAACGAGCCTAATCTGGATCGGCCAGTGGGAAAGTTCCGACAGGCCTGGATCAAGCTCTTCCGCAGAAGGCTTCTTTTGTGACGGGCCTTTGGAAAAGATCTCGATTTTAGCGGAAGGACAGCCACAGGCGGCGGTGAATTCCCTGGACTCCGTCGGCTTCTGCTCGGTTGACTTCTGCTGCTCGAGGTGCTCTTCAACCTCTTCGGGATCGAATTCGTCAGCTTCGCGCTCAATTACCCGTACTGCCCCTTTCGGACACCCTGAAAGACAGGCGCCCAACCCATCGCAATATGATTCCTTCAAAAGGCGGGCTTTGCCGTCTTTGATCTCCAGAGCGCCTTCCGCGCAGGCGATCGCGCACATTCCGCAGCCATCGCAGAGTTCCTCGTCTATTTCAACTATTTTCCTAATTTTTCCCATTTCCAATACTCCCAAATTGTGAATCGTTGCAGACCTCTTGCAGAATTCCTTTGCCTGTCGAGGTAAGAACCGCTTCACCCGTGGCCGCATCACTGCCGGTTCCACACTGCCCGGCCTTGAGTCCTTCAGCAAGCTCAGCGATGAGAATTGCATCGAAAACGCACCTGAAATTGGCCGAATCATTCACTCGGCCCCCCCCATTGAGATTTTTCAATATGGACAGAACTTCACGGGCCAGTTCTCCGGGCGCCTCTACCCGGTGGAGAATGGATTGGGCCGCCGCGATATCCTCGGAAGAAAACTCGCGCCCGGAGACTGAAATGGCTGAAAGGCGCGCGGCCAGGGTCACAATCGCCGGATCGCCTCCTTCGGATTGCTGAATCTTTCCTGCATAGTTGACCACTTTAAGGGTCCAGGCGATCCGTTTGAAATTTTTGTCCAGGAATTTCTTCACTTCAGCGGCTACGCGGTCCTTGAGCAAATCGGTCCTCTTGGCGAGAAGCTCCGGAGGCATATCGGACCCCAGGCACTGAGATGCGAATTTGCAATAAGCGGCGCAGCCGAAATCCATTTTGGGATTGAGGACCTTCACACCGCATTTGCGGCATTTTCTTGAACTCTCATCCTTGAAGAATTCAACCGTGCCGCCGCAGTTCGGGCAACTGGAGTCGCTAATGGCTTCCGGCCCCCAAAACCGGCTGTCCTGACCCGGGCATTTCATGGTTTACTCCACTTCTGCGCTTAACGTTCGGAAGATGGTGGGCACGCTATCGTGCCCGCCATCTTCTCACTCATCTTTGAGGTTTTAGCCCAAAATAGCCTTCAGATCTTCATCCGGAGTGGTGATCGGCTTGATCTCGAAATTTTTGACGAGCACGTCGAGAACGCCGGGACTCAAGAAAGCAGGAAGCGATGGACCGAGCCGGATGTTCTTGATCCCCAGGTGGAAAAGAGTCAGAAGAATAGCCACCGCCTTTTGTTCGTACCATGACAGGATCATCGAGAGCGGCAGATCGTTGACTCCACAATCGAACGCTTTGGCAAGCGCAACCGCGATTTGTATGGCCGAGTAAGCGTCATTGCACTGCCCTACATCGAGAAGACGCGGAATCCCATCGATTGTCCCCAGGTCCATATCGAAAAATCGGAACTTGCCGCAGGCAAGAGTCAGAACTATACAGTCCTTTGGAACTTTTTCCACAAATTCCGTGTAATAATTGCGCCCCGGTTTTGCGCCGTCGCAGCCTGCAACCAGGAAAAAGTGGCGGATCTTCTTTCCTTTGACCGCCTCGATCACCTTGCCTGCAACGCTCATTACCGTATTCCTTGCAAACCCGACCGTCACGGTCTTTTCGTTGGAATCCTCCCCAAATCCGGGCAGCGCCAGCGCTTTATCTATAACGGGTCCGAAGGCTTGGTTTTCTATGTGCGTTACCCCCGGCCAGCCCACGCATCCGCTCGTGAAAAGGTTGTCTGAATAAACCTGGGCAGGTCTCTGGATGCAGTTGGTGGTCATTAGAATCGAACCGGGAAAGTTCGGGAATTCTTTTTGCTGATTCTGCCACGCGGTCCCGTAATGACCATAAAAATGTGGATATTTTTTCAGCTCCGGGTACCCATGGGTCGGAAGCATCTCACCATGGGTATAGACATAAATCCCCTTGCCTTCGCTCTGCTTGAGCAGGGCTTCAAGATCAACCAGGTCGTGGCCGGAAATGAGTATCGCTTTCCCCTTTTTGTGTCCGAGCGGAACGGGTGTCGGGACCGGATGGCCATAGGCGCCCGTGTTGCCGGCGTCGAGGAGTTCCATAGCCCGGAGATTGACTTCACCGCATTTGAGGACGAGCCCGATCCAGTCACCTACCGGGATGTCCTTACTGGTCAAAGCTGCAAGACCCTCATGAATAAAGGCATAAACCGAGTCGTCTTCCCGGCCCAGAATCCGTGCGTGGTCGGTGTAAGCCGCAACTCCTTTCAATCCGAACTGGAGCGTATGCTTGAGTGAAAGGATGTCGGCGTTTTCGCCGGGATCGGCTTTTAAACCAACACCGGCAGCCTGAGAAAGAAGTCCCTCGATCGTGCCGGCCGGTTGGAACGTTGCAGCAGGCGATGCAGGTTCGGTCTTGCCGCCTGCCGCCTTTACCCTGCTCTTGAGACCTTCCCGCAAACTTACCGCACGGGGGATCGTCTCCAGAAAATATTTCTGATCGAAGTTTACATTCGTAAGTGTCGAAAAAAGAGATGTGCACGTAAAAGAATTCACCTCTTTATCTATAATTCCAATTTTGCCGGCCTCAACTGCAAAAAGGGAAAGCCCCTTGAGAGCATAAACCAGAAGGTCTTGGAGATCCGATACCTCGGACTGCTTGCCGCATACCCCGATTTTGTCACATCCCTGGCCCTTCGCCGTTTGTTCGCATTGATAGCAAAACATAGATAACCTCCTGATAGGATAACAGTTTAGGATCAAATAATTATAACCTGCGCCCTGTTTCGTGGATGCACATTAACTACTCTGCCTAAAACAATCCTTGACTTAGATCAAAAAGTCCTATTCTTTCTTGCCCGTTGATGAATAAAATCAGTGGCCGATCGGGGGTCCCCGGATAGATACTGTACTGACGCCAAAGGGCAAAAGGTTCGGCTCAACTCGATTTTGGTGCGCCTGGCGGCGCTCGGTGAGGAAAAATTTGAATGAAAATTGCCGATGAAATTACAAAATCCACTCTTTTTAACGGACTCCCGG
>CAVRZU010000088.1:0-9456 GCA_963725365.1 uncultured delta proteobacterium
TCCTCCCTCTGGGCCTTCCTTCAACTCCCTCTCCAAATCCCCCAAAATACTCCTCAACTCAGGACCATCGAACCTGTTTGACGCCCCGTTCTTAATGATTCCAAAATCCATCATGAGAATGAATCCTGTCGCCCTGTTCAAGTTTGTGGAAATGATACTTAAAAGAACCTCATCACGGATCCAATCTCCATTTCTCAAGCTGAACTTGTCTTGCGTGTCGAAGGTGCGGATCAAGTACGTAGTAGTGGCTGCAGATTCGGGGATGTATCGGTTTCCATCTTTGGGCCCTGTGATCAGGAGAGGTGCTTTGCCGTACGGCCCGGTAGCTAGGAGGGAGGGAGGAGAGCGGAAGGGGGCTGTTGGGTGGTCTGGTGGATTGCGGTAATGGTGTATGAGGTTGTAGTCGATGTTAAGTTCTTCGAGGAGCCAGAGAATGCGTTGTGATTGAGATTTCTGTGTGAATTAGTCTATGCATTAAACAAGGGCCACGGGGGAGCCTACGTTCAACCAACAAAAGGCGGCCTGAGTGCCCGCTATGCCCCCTCCCACAACCATAACGGCGCCCGTTAAGGATTTTGCTTGACTGTTTTCATTCATTTAATTCACTTCCTGAGCAACTCCTATCAACCAGATCATGATCGCGCTGTTCGAATTCCCCAAATAAACAAGGGCTGACTTCAACCCCCGATCTGAATCCCTTTGGATTCAGTTTCACTATGAGGAAATCATGGCGTGATCGTCCCCTGCCGGTCATCTACTTCCAATGCCAACACCGATTCGCTGGCAATCTGAGGTCCAGTATGAAGTGCGGCATCGGAGATTTTCACTGATGCCGCATAATGCCACGTTCGGTGACAGTTTTAACATGGAGTTAATTTTTAAACAATTGCTAAGCCTGATTTGTCAACAATTTTATCTCGCCGGTCGCTGAAATTCCTTTTCGGAGAGCAAAAACCTGCCGATCAGATGCGGTACGGGCGGTTCATGCTTCAGAATTCCCATCCATTGCGGTCATTTATGATAACCTATGCCGAAGCGGCGCTCAAGCTCTGCTCCCCGTTTAACTGAGATATCCGTGCTTAGTTTGGACGTGAGTGTTCAAAATAAAAACTTCGATTTTTAACAGATGCAAAAATTAACTGGATTCAGGGTGAATTTTACAGGGTTTGATTCAAGCCTGTTCCCTTCTCAGGGTGATTAGAGTACACCTCTCCTTTGCAGTTAAACCTAACCGGCACGCCCGAAACCCCTACTCCGGCACTCGTATAACCAGGCATGCCTTCATAATCCCATTTCCCCTGACAAAATCGTCTGGGGGCTTTACTGTGGGTGAATACGGGGCCAAATGGAGGAATCGATATCTGGCCGGCATGAGTATGGCCACACAGAAAAAGATTCGGCCTGTAACTGAGCGCCTCCCTGTATATTTCATTCGAGTGAGAGACCAGGACGGAGAAACATTGGAGGGGCAATTTGCCAAAAGCGCTTTCAAGGTCCTGTGCCCTGAAGTAGTGACAGTCGTCGGTCCCCACAATCCATATACACATACCCTCGCGCTCGATTGCAAGGGAGTCGTTTACAAGAAATGCAACCCCCAGCTCCTTCAATGAAGCAAGGATTTCAGGGCAGTCGTGGTTGCCAAGCACCCCCAAAATACCATCCTTTACCTGAATCTCCGGGAGCAGGAGGCGCAACTGGCCCAGCGCGGCAGAAAACGGCCCGTAAGTCTTCATCCTGAAGTCGCCTCCAAGGATGCATATATCGGCCGGAGTTTGACGAATTATTTCAACCGCCTTTTCAGTCAGACCATCGATGCCGTCCAGATGGAGATCGGCAAGAAACAAGATTCTATAGCCGTCAAACACGTCAGGAAGGTCACGGAAGTGGAAAGAGACTTCTCGTTTTTCGATAGCCAGGGCATTCTGTTTTCCCCGCTCGTAGATGTGAAGCGCCTTGAATACGGATTTCATGAACAGGTGGTAATAAATAGCATCTTCAAAATTGAGGATGTGACTAAAAGGACTGGCGGTTATCTTGCACGAAATGAGTTCTCGCAGCCGGGTAATGGGTCGGATTCGCCGTGGGGTACGACTCATAGGGCTTGGTAAGAAGCACCGTGTTGAGGAAAAACGATCCAAAGTATGCGCCAACACCGAATATTACGCCGAATATGAGGACATATCCGATTGAGAGCGAAAAATGAGGTGCGATCAATATAAACGGCAGGAGGCCCTCGGGGATTTGATCGAGTCCGGGGACTGCGTCGCCGCTGGTAAAGCGAAAGCGTCTCTTGAGAAAGCTTGAAAACAGGTCTCCGAGCATGCTCAATAAGCCCGGCGCCCAGGCCGAGCCAGAGCGGAAAACCCAAAAGCCAGGCCAATTGAGCCGCCCGTGATTATCCCGGCCAGAATGCCCCGGATGGTTTTATGCCTTCCGAACAGCGGCCGGCCGTCAGGCAGCAGGTACCCGCCATCAAGCGTTGCGTTGTATTTGGATTCCAATATCTACCATAAGCAAAGGCGGAGCGAAGTTGACGAGCCAGAGCAAGAGCAACAGCTTAATAAAGAGCATCATTTTTTAACTTCCAGGGCGGCAGGTTCCTAATTATTTTACCCTAAACAAGGCTCGAGGCGACGCCCATACCGTACGGGAATAGGTTCTGACCCATGACGGCCAGGGGAACTCCGGCAAGTGTCCCTACTGCTCCGCCGATCAGGAAAAGGCTGACAAGTTTTCCGGCAAGGAGCGGATTACCCTTCAAGTAATTATGGCCGCTCGAAAGCAGCAAAAGGACTTTTAAATTAAATTTACCCACTCTATTATTCCATGGCTGGGTTGCCGCACAGCCCCTTCACCGTAAATGTTTGTTTTCGATTGAATTCGGGCAACAAATTTAACGCCTTTTTAACGAAATTAGAATCAAATAGCGACTGTTATGGAAAAAGATTATACGAAAATTCGCATCGCCATCCTGATTGTGTCCGCCACGCTGCTGACGGTTTTGCCTGTTCGCTCGCGCCGGGGTCCGCCGCCCATCGAGAGCGGCCTGCCCGATCCGGTCATGATCGAGGTGCTGGGAGACGTCTCGAACCCCGGGATCTACCTGCTCAGCGGTGCAACGGCCACTGTAGCCTGCGCGGCGGCCAAAGCGGGATGCGGGCGGAACATTGCGCCTCCTCTTGCTCAACTAAAGCTTATCTCCGGACAATCCATTGAGGTCCTTAGTCAAGGCGAGGAAGTCCTGGTCAAGTTCGGACGAATGCCCGGCGCGGCCCTGCTCGCCTGCGGGCTCAAACTCGACCTGAATTCAGCATCTTTCGATGAGCTTCTTCTTATCCCCCACATGCGAGCCGAAATCGCGGCCTCGATCATAAACAGAAGGCATGAAGCACGGTGGGAAAAAGTCGAAGATTTGAAAGAAATCAGAGGAGTCGGACAAAAAACCACTCAAAAACTCAAAGACTATCTGGAAACGCTGTGAGCTTTGGAGTTTTGAGTTTTTTAGTTAGTTAACGTTTCTCACCCATTTTTTTGAGCTTGCCGTTCGTGCCCGCACGGAGCGTAGATGTAGCCAAGAGCGGCCCCATAAGTGCATCAGGGCGTAAGACCCCAAATTATCCCATAATCAACCCGGTATGATCGCAAGTTGGGAGGATCGCGGGATGGGAAAAAAACTGAAACAGGGCTATGGAAACTGGGTTGTGGAGGATCAATTCTGGGACAGAGAGCATGAGGTCGAAAGACTCACCGAACTTCTGGACGAAGGGGCTCAGGTAGTTCTCGTCGCGCCTCGTAGGATAGGTAAGACCAGTCTTATGCGCGAGGTCGCGCGGCGGATCAGTGGGAGATACATATGCCTGCATGTCGATCTCGAAAAATCCTTCTCCCCCGCCGATGCTGTGGTGGAACTGAGCGTGACTACCCATCCACACAGAGGACTCTGGGAAAAAACGCCGGAGATGTTTCGCAACGCCCTGGGTTCAGTCACAGACACGTTTGAATCCCTGAAAATAAACGATCTTACGGTCACGTTAAGGAGTGGCCTCACTTCAGGTGACTGGAAAGACAAAGGCGACAGATTATTCGCTAACCTCGCCAATTCCAGCCAACCAGTCGTTATCTTCTTCGATGAAGTAGCCATTCTGGTGAATCGACTGCTCAAAGGGGGCGATTACAAGATCACTCCCGAAAGGATTCAGGACGTGGATGCTTTCATGTCGTGGCTTAGAGACAATAGCATCCGGCACAAAGGAAAACTCCGGATGGTCCTGACAGGGTCCATCGGGATAGGAACCATCCTAAGGCAGGCTAACTTGAGCGCCACTCTCAATACTTTTTCGTCTTTTGAACTCGCACCTTGGGAAACCGAGACGGCCAGGGAGTGTCTGTTTGCGCTTGGGAATCAGTATGGGATCCAGTTTCAAGAGGGCGTATGCGAAAAGATTACGGGGAAGCTGGGGTGTTGTATCCCTCACCATGGATTCAGCGACGTTCATCAGCCAACAATACCCGGTAGAAAACCAGACCGCCATAATGGGTCTCAGGCAGATTCTTGAGATCTTCGAGCATGACGGCTACCTGCGGAAAGTGGGGACGAAATATCAATTCCTCTCGAATTTACTGCGCGATTGGTGGAAAGCTCGTTTCGAGTCCTTCTACATGCTCGTCTCGGAGCGAAAGGACCTAAGATGACTCAGCGCCTGATGAAGTACAACCCTGCTTTTTTAAGCCCGGATCAACTTGTGGAAGCCTTTGTTGTGCGCCATACGGACCTGGAGTTGATCGTCGAAATCATCCGTAACAACGCGGGCGAGTCCAACAGCCATATTCTAGTCATCGGCCCCAGAGGCGTTGGCAAGAAAACTCTTGTTCTGCGCACAGTGGCGGAAGTTAGTCACGATGCGGAGCTTGCACAGCAGTGGCATCCGATCGTTTTTGGCGAAGAGAGCTACGAGGTCTGTTCTCCGGGAGAATTCTGGCTTGAAGCGCTGTTTCATCTGGCGGATGAGGCAAAACAGGACAGGTGGCTCAGAACATATCTGGAACTGAGATCTGAAAAAGATGAGACCAGGCTGAGGGAACGCGCCTTTGCCCAGTTGATGGATTTTTCCGACGAGCAAGGCAAACGTATACTTCTCGTGGTTGAAAACCTAAACATGATCCTGGGGCAGCAAATAGCCGGTGACGATGCCTGGGTGTTGCGCCACGCGCTGCTTAACGAACCCCGTATTATGCTTCTTGGAACCGCAACCAGCCGGTTTGAAGAAATAGAGAATGCCGGAAAGGCAATGTACGATCTGTTTAAGGTCCATGATCTCAAGCCGCTGGATACAAACGACTGCCGCATCATGTGGACGGCAATCACCAAAGATGTCCTTTCGGAAGGCCGTGTCCGCCCAATCGAAATCCTTACCGGGGGCAACCCTCGGCTTTTATCGATCATTGCAAACTTTGCAGCGAAAACATCCTTTCGTGAACTAATGCTTGACCTCACACAACTTATTGACGATCACACGGAATATTTCAAGAGCCACTTGGACGGGCTCCCTCCTTTGGAGCGAAAGGTATTTGTCGCTCTAGCTGACCTGTGGGACCCGGTTTCTGCCCGCGAGGCCGCAAAGGCCGCGCGGGTCGAAGTGAATATGGCAAGTTCGCTCCTGAACCGCTTGGTATCCAGGGGCGCTGTGGTCGTTTTTGAAAAGAACGGACGCAAAAAATGGTACCAGGTTGCCGAGCGAATGTACAATATCTACCACCTTATGCGAAGGCGGGGCGGTCCTTCCGGTCGCATTTGGGCTGCGGTCAACTTCATGATCCAATTCTATCAGAGCGACGATTTAGTACAAGTAGGCGCTTCCATCGCGGAAGAAAAGTGCAGGCTCAACTGCGAGTTGCGAGAGGACCATTACCTGGCCTACCAGACACTTCTGCAAAACATCCCGTCAAAAGAATTGACAGATAAGATATTGAGGATGACGCCCGAACAATTTTTCGAAATGCCGGACACACCGGCAACCTTAAAAGAATCCTTCTACTTGATGAAATCGGCTTCCCTGGAAGAAGCCCAAGCTAGTAGATCTCCCAAAGAGAAAAGGCAAGCGAGGAGAATTGCTGGAAGGAAACCCCGTGACGCAGCCTCCTTGGTCGCGCTTGGAAGCGAATTGCAAAGCGCAGGCCGTCTTAGGGAGGCAGAGCGATTTTATCGGGAAGCCATTAAACTTGACAAAGACCTTGCTGAGGCATGGAGAGGCCTGGCCATAGTGCTCTACGATGATAGCGAGAGATACCCTGAAGCTGAAGCAGCTTACCGCAAGCTCATCGAACTGCAACCCCATGATGTGCGGGCATGGGATAGACTTGGTGATTTGCTGAGTATGAAATTAGGACGCATTGAAGAAGCTTGTGAGGCTTATCATACAGCCACAGAAATTGACCCAACCTATGTGTGGGCTTGGATTGGATTGGGAGATCTCATTAGGGAAAAACTGGACGGGTACGCACAAGCGGAGGCGGCTTATCGGAAGGCTATCGAACTAGACCCAAGTGTTTGGTGGGGTTGGGCTGGGCTCGGCGAACTATTGCATGAGAAGCTTGGGAGGTATGAAGAAGCCGAGGCGGCCTACCGCAAGGCCATAGAACTAGACCCAAGTGCTGCGAGGGGCTGGAGGATGCTTGGTAGATTGCTACGTCAAAAGCTTGGAAGATATGAAGAAGCCGAAGAAGCTTACAGATATGCTCTCGAACTAGATCCTAGCGTTGCGTGGGGCTGGACCAAGCTCGGAGAATTATTACATGAAGAATTTGGGAGGTATGAAGAAGCCGAGGCGGCCTACCAGAAGGCCATCGAACTAGATCCAGATGTTGCTCGGAGTTGGGGGATGCTTGGTATATTGCTGCATGAAAAGCTCGGAAAATATGAAGAAGCCGAAGCGGCTTACCGAAAAGCTAACGAACTGGAGCCGAATGTTGTATTAGGCTGGGCCAAGCTTGGCGAACTGTTGCACCGAAATTTGGGAAGGTATAATGAAGCGCAGACGGCTTATCTAACTGCACTCGAACTGGACGACAAGAGCAGATTTGTGTGGAAAAATCTCATCGAATTACAAATGAAAAACCTGAATGATCCGGGTTCTGCTCTCAATACCGCTCAGAGGCATATTGAGGGAGCAAACAGATCTAGAGGCAGTTTGATAGATGCTGCGTGTGTTTTCGCAGATGCAGCGCCGAGGGATTTGTACCCTCAAGTGGCAGCATGGGTCCGCGAGGCAATAGAAAAGAAACCGGAAGAATGGCATGAGCGGCTGACCCTTGCCGGCCTATTAGCTTCATTCGGAAGCTGGCAAGAAGCCCTGGATCTCATGTGGCGGTTTCTCACAAATGCCTTGGGCCTTGATGACGCTATTGGCGACATAACCGACTTTTTCATATTCGCCGCTGCCTCCGGCTATCCGAAGGAAGCCTTCGATGTTCTCCGGAAGAGTTCAAGCGCCCACCTTATGGAACCTTTGGTCGCCGGGTTGCAAATATTCATGGGTGAAGAACCCGCTATCGCGAGGGAAATCCTTGAAGTGGGGCGCGATGTTGCGAAAAGAATCGAAGCCAGGCAAGAACAAAGGAAAGGCGCCGCACGAGATGACAAAGCCGGAAGCGGGAACTAAGGAATTAAGAATTAGTGTGGCGCGTGTGAGCCTGAGGGCTATCATCGCAGAACAGGTTAGTTGCCACACAATTGGTCATTTCCCCCAAAATGACGAAAAATTCGTATGCTTTTGCTTAGCCTTGAAGTAGAACAAATTTACCGTGCGTTTGGGCTTGCCTAAAACGAATATTTTTGCGATTATTCTCAATCTTTCAAAATTCCGAGCAGAAAACTGGAGTCTTTTTTGACCTTTCCAAAACTGATAATTGGTGATTTGGTCGCCAAGGTTCCCATAATCCAGGGCGGCATGGGCATAGGGGTGTCTCTTTCGAGTCTTGCGGCTGCTGTCGCCAACCAGGGAGGCGTGGGGGTAATTGCGGCTGCCGGGATAGGTGTTTGCGGCGCCGATAGCGACCTTGGCTATCTTGAATCCAGCATCAACACGCTGCGTGACGAGATCAGGAAAGCAAAAGAGAACAGCAAAGGCGTTCTTGGGGTCAACATCATGGTGGCCCTGACCAATTTCGCCGACATGGTCAGAACCTCGATCTCTGAGGGGATAGATATAATACTGTCCGGGGCCGGGCTGCCGCTTGATCTTCCGAAGTATCTGAAGGAAGGAGTAAATACCAAGCTGGTTCCCATAATATCTTCGGCCAAGGCGGCTCGCATCATCTGCAAAAGGTGGCTCACGCGTTACAACATGCTTCCGGACGCCTTTGTAGTGGAAGGCCCGTTGGCTGGAGGCCACCTCGGTTTCAGTGCTGAGCAACTGGACGATCCGAGATATTCACTGGAAAAGATTATCCCTGAGGTTGTCGAGGCTGTCAGCCTTTTTGAACGGGAAAACGGGATCAAAATCCCTGTGATAGCAGCCGGAGGAAACTATACCGGCGCCGACATTCTCGAGTTCCTCAAGCTCGGTGCGGCAGGGGTACAGATGGGCACCCGATTTGTTGCGACGCACGAGTGCGATGCCGATATCGAATTCAAGAAGGCCTATGTAAACGCCAAGGAAGAGGATCTGATAATTATAAACAGCCCGATCGGACTTCCCGGCAGGGCCATAAGAAACGACTTTATCGAAAGCATTCAGAAGGGGCTCAAGAAACCGTTCAAATGTCCCTATCACTGTATCTCATCCTGCAACTGCACTGACAGCCCTTACTGCATCGCAATGGCCCTGTCCAACGCCAGGAAAGGGAAACTGAAGGGCGGGTTCGCTTTCGCGGGACGAAACGCCTACCGGGTAGACCAAATCGTTTCGGTCAAGGAACTAATGGAATCACTGGAAGAGGAATTCGACAGGGCGCAGGTTCAGCCCGGATAACTAGTTACCCGCCCTCCCGAAACGTAGTGAGGGTCCGAGTAAGGCAAAAGTAAAAAGTAAAAAGGCAAAGGTTAAAAAACAAATAAGTCTGAAAAATCCCCCCCTGCCGTTTGGGACCAGAAGAGCGTGCGCGCCCGGGATTAAACGCGTCATAAAACGTGTAAGGCTGGCCGATCCAATCGAGAATATGTTCCTTCAGGTTGGGCAAGTAGAGATAACCGTCGGCCAGCATTTCTTGTGCGTTTGCCGTATTGGGGTTGAACTTGCCCCAAACCGAGATCATCAGGTGCGCATGCTGATCGTGAATCGCCTTGATCCAGCCGTCGGGATCGGGAAAACGCGTGGGATCGAACTCATGCGAGCCCCACGCGTCCGGCCGCCAATACTGCCAATCCTGCACGATGTTGTCGAACGGGATTTTGCGTTGGCGAAACTCTCCCACCACATCCAGCGACTGCTGCGCGGTCTCATAACGCTGCCGCGACTG
>CAVRZU010000089.1:0-14817 GCA_963725365.1 uncultured delta proteobacterium
ACCGCGGTATCAAAAGCCAAAGGACCGTCCTCGCTATGCCGCCGGCGATCTGGCTGCGGTCGGCCATCTTGCACAGCGCCGCCGCGTCCAGCGTGGACTTGATCTTGGTATCGAACCGCTCTCCACGGCGGAGAGCAGCGCCACCTTGGGCTCGGGAAATCCCCAGTGCGTGCGCCAGGTCAATGGCGTTCTGCACAATGTGAACCTTGTCTTCCAGCTCCGGGATAATGTTGATCGCCGTGTCAATAATCAGCAGCGTCCGCGCATAGGCCGGCGTATCCATTACGAAAACATGACTAATGCGGCGGGTCGTGCGCAATCCGGTGTCGCCCTGCAACGCAACCTTCATCAGCACGTCGGTGTGCAGGCTGCCCTTCATCATCGCCTGCGCGCCGCCGCCGTTGCGGCACATCGCCACGCCCAGCTCCGCGGCCCGGCGTCTTTGTAGGTCATCTTCAATTCCTCCATTCCTAAATTCCTAAATCCATCAATTCCTAAATTTCCAAATTTGCATTAAAGCTAAGTACTTCCGATTTTAAATCCAGTTATTTTTAATCAGGAATGGAGTTTTCAGATTCGAAGCCATGGCCGGCCCGTGTTTGAAAGCCAGGCGATTGAGAGCTGCTGCATCCATGCAAACTTTCATTAAACGCGCGAAAGATGTTTACTTCGAATGGCTGAAACCGTAAAATCGTCGGTGGTACAGAGGCAGTCTATGCTAGACCAACCAACCTTTCATCAATTCTTCCGCGTAATCGCCGTTTGAGGAACAGGATACGGAGCGAAGACTGCCGTTTCCGTATGGTCGAGGAACGATTCAGTGTTATTTCACACATTCCCATTTTTTCTCCTCTTCACCATCACAGCCGTAGCGTACTGGTCGATGAAGGACGAACTCAAGCGGGTTTGGTGGTTGGTGCTTGCAAGCATTGTGTTTTACGCCAAGTGGAACCCGTGGCTGGTGTCCGTTGTACTCTTCACTGCCGCTTTCGACTTCTATATTGCTCAACTCATTGAGGCGGCAACCTCGGTGCGCCGGCGCAAGTTCCTGTTGGTCACGAGTCTTTTGGTCAGTCTTAGCCTGCTGGCATTTTTCAAGTACACCAACTTCCTGATTGACAACGGCCGGCTACTGCTCAATTTGTTCGGCCTTGAACTGCCCGGGACCACGCTTAAAATAGTCATTCCGCTGGGAATCTCTTTCTATACCTTTGAAACCATCAGCTATGTTGTGGATGTCTATCTGGGGCGTATCAAAGCTGAACGAAACGGTTCGAATTACGCTCTTTTCCTTTTGTTCTTCCCGCATCTGATCGCCGGCCCGATCGTCAGGGCCGGCCACTTCCTGCCCCAGGTGAGACGCCGCAAGTTTCTAAACTGGGAACGGGTGCAAGTTGGCGCCCGCCTGTTTCTCCTTGGTCTGTTCAAAAAGGTTGTGATCGCCGACCAATTAGCCACCCTGATCGACCCGGTTTTTGCCAATCCCGGGTCGTGGTCGAGCGCCGCCACCTGGGTAGCGGTGATCTGCTACGCAGTACAGATCTATTGCGATTTCTCGGGTTACTCGGACATGGCCATCGGGGCTGCGCATGCGCTGGGCTATCACTTGCCCGAGAATTTCAACATGCCGTATTTTTCACTCAACATTGCGCAATTCTGGCAACGCTGGCACATTTCCCTGTCAACCTGGTTGCGGGACTACCTGTACATCCCCCTGGGGGGCAATCGTCATGGCACTTTCAATACGTATCGGAATCTCATCGATTACGATGCTCCTGTGCGGGCTTTGGCATGGAGCCGGCTGGAACTTTGTTTTCTGGGGTTTCTATCACGGCTTCCTGCTGGCCGTGCACCGTGCCGTGCCGTGGCCCTCGTGGCTGGGCAAAAAAATATTGATCCCGTTACGATGGGCCGCAACTTTTCTT
Source organism: uncultured delta proteobacterium (assembly GCA_963725365.1). Taxonomy (GTDB): domain Bacteria; phylum Desulfobacterota; class Syntrophobacteria; order Syntrophobacterales; family Syntrophobacteraceae; genus SbD1. The sequence continues at coordinate 1,926 of CAVRZU010000089.1, forward strand.
CTTGTATGCGTCGGTTGGGTATTTTTTAGAGCTCAGAACTTTTCCAATGCCCTGCTGATGTTGAGGCGAATGTTCATCCCGACCGAGGGACTTGTGTTACCCACCCATGTGGCCATGTTGGCGACGAGTGTCCTGGCGCTGGTGTTTCTGGCCCACGTTCTGGGCGCCATGGTGGACTGGCGCAAGCTCGAATGGCCCATAGCATTCCCTCTGGTAGCCGCAGGCATGGCCGCAGGCTTTCTGTTGGTGCAGATTTTGATGCCCGCTAACGGGGGCGCGTTCATCTACTTCCAATTTTAGCGAGACACATGGGAAACGTTGCCGGGACTAAACGAGTGAGCCAAAGACAGAGGCGCAGTAAACGGCTCCTGCTGACGGTGCTGATTTTCATCGCGGCCGCTCAGTTGGGGGTAGGACTCCTGTTGGATCTGGACCCGCTCAAAGTTCGTTTTAGACCGGCTGAGAGCATTATTGCCAACCTTTGCGAGGCCTCCCGCCACCCGGATATCCTGTTCCTGGGCAGTTCGAGATTTGGAGACGGCATTAAAATCGGTGAGCTTCAAAAAGCTATGAAGGAAACCTTCGGCAAAGAAGCCCCGCTGATGGTTAACTGTGCGTTTCCTGCGGCCGATCCTTATTCTATGGACTTCTTGCTGCAACATATTCTCCGCCGGGGAATAACGCCCGCCATGGTGGTCATGGAAATCAGCCCGGAAACGGTAATGCTGGGCGGACCGTATCAGGGCGGTCAGGTGACACGGATTTTGACCTTGAAAGACATGCCTGACGCTGCGGCGGATCTGATTGCCTTTGGAAAATTGACGGAGCTGATGGACTCGCGCCTGATTCCGATTTATACGTATCGAATGGAATTGTTAACCTACTTATTCGGGGACTCACCGCCGTACCTTTCGCCCCCCGCCGGGATTCTTTCACCCGCGCCTGCCCCCACGGCAGCCAAAGCCCAGGCGGCCGCTCTCCCCCGAAACGTTTCCCGGGTCGAAAAAGAAAAACAGACTCAGACTGATTCAATCGGCTCGTCCAAATGTTCAAAGCTGGCTGCGTGATTTCCGGATCAAAGGGTTGAATGTCCGTCATCTTGAATCGATGCTGGCATACTTCCAGACCCACGGCATCGCAGCCATCCTGGTGGGGATTCCGGTCACGAAGATGCACTTCGAGTGTTACTCGCAGGAAATCAATCCGAAGTTTCTTGATTATATGAACACCCTGGTCCGCACTTACGGCTGCCGCTTTGTGGATTACCGGGACCGGTTTGCTGACGATCTCTTCTACGATCACCATCACCTGACCCCTGAAGGCGGCAGCGAGTTCTGCCGGGTTTTTCAAGAAGAGGTCCTCTGTGAGGCCTGGCGAAAAGGTCCCATGACTTCTCGGCGGACCGAGTGATTTTGCCTTTGAAGCCAAAATCAAAAAACCCTATCCCGGTTTTAGATATTGGCCCGGGTCAAGAGTGTTGCCCTTAACGAAAGGGGGTGACTCAGGGTGTTTGAATTTTTCTAAAATCAGCCACGCGGGCGAAAAGTGCTCTGGTTCGGGTGAGCAGTGCAAGCCGATTTCGGCGAACCGCCTCGTCTTTGTCCATAACGAGCACGGAATCGAAGAAAGAGTCGATCATCGGTTTTAGCCGGGCCATGGACTCGAGTGCCCCGAAATAATCCGATTGTGCCAAGAGGATGCCCACCGCCTCTTGAGCCGAATTCAATTCGTCAGAGAGGAGCCGTTCGGCAGCGTTTGTAAGAAGGGATTCGTCAACTGGGGCCGCCTCGGCTTCGATTCCTCTGCCTGCCGGCGAGGGTTCCTTGATTATGTTGGCCACACGCTTGACCGCTGCCGCAAGGGCTGCAAAATCATCTCTTGCGGTAAACCGGGCAAGCGCCCTGGTTCTGGCGACAGCCTCCAGCAAATCGTCTATACCTATACAGAGCGCCGCATCGATTACATCCGGACTAAATCCCCCGTCGCCGGCCGCAAGGTAATTCAGCAGGCGCCCTTCGAAAAAGGCGGTTATGTCCCGTTTAACATTTTCCGCCGGCTGGGTGAGTTTGCCGGAAAGCAGTGCCAAGGCCCTGTCGATTACCTCGCCAAGCGAAATTCTAAGCGGAGTTTCCAGTACGATTCGAATGATGCCAAGGGTCTGGCGCCTCGAGGGCAAAGGGGTCGGCCGTACCGGTGGGAAGCATCCCTGCCCCGAAACAGGCGGCGATGGTGTCGATCTTGTCGGCGATGCTAAGGAGAGAACCTTCGATTCCCGAAGGGATCGGCCCGCCAGACCGGCTGGGCAAGTAGTGCTCTATATGGCCTGCGCAACAGCTTCTGGCTCCCCTTGGAGCCGCGCGTAAGTTCTGCCCATAATCCCCTGGAGTTCGGGAAACTCGCTTACCACGCCCGATACGAGGTCGGCCTTGCACAGCCGGGCGGCACGGCCAACTTCGGCCAGGCGCTCGGGAGCGGCGCGCTCCGCCAGCATGAGGGCCAGGTCTTTGAATCGTTCCATTTTTTCGTAGCTCGTCCCGATTTTGGAATGAAAAACAACCCCTTTAAGCTGCTCAACCCGTTCATCGAGACGAACTTTCTGATCTTCTCTGTAGTAAAAGCGGGCGTCTTCGAGCCTCGCCCTAACGACTCTGGCGTTTCCCGCCGCCACTACCGAGGCGTCCCGTGGAATTACGTTTGAAATCGTTACAAAATACGGAAGCAGCGCGCCTGATCCGTCGATTATGGCAAAATAGCGCTGGTGTTTCTTTATGACAGTAATCAGCAATTCGGGGGGAAGCTCGAGATATTTGTCCTCAAACTGTCCGACAAGAGGCTGGGGAAACTCGACCAGTTGTGTCACTTCATCGAGAAGCTCGTTATCGGCCAGTATTGTTCCGCCTACTCCGGCTGCGGCGGCGTCCGCACCCTTCCGAATAAGTTCCAGCCTCTCTGCTATGTCCAGTATCACATGGTTTTTTCTGAGATTTTCCCGGTGGCTCTCCAGGTCGTTCACCTCGATCCAAACCGGGCTCATGAACCGGTGGCCCATCGATTTTTTCCCGGAGCGCACGTGGGCGTATTCACACTGCAAGACTTCCTGCCCGAACAGCGCCACAATCCACCTGATCGGCCTGGCGAAAGTTACGCTATAGGACGACCAGTGCATAGATTTGGGAAATGGAATTTTGGAAATGAAATCGGGGAGCATTCTCTCGAGGAGTTCACGGGCCGGGACCCCTGCCTCCTCCCGGAATACACACAGGTACTCGCCCTTTGGCGTCTGCTTTGTCGTGAGGTCGTCGATGCTCACCCCCTGACTCTTGGCAAAACCTTCGGCGGCCTTGGTAGGCTTTCCCTGAGCATCGTATGCGGCGCTTCTGGGCGGCCCGGTGACCTCGGTCCTGACAGCCGGCTGGAACTCCGCCACACCCGGCATGTTCAATACAAGCCGGCGAGGCGTGCCGGCCACAGCCGGTTCACCGTGCGCTATGCGGTTTTCATCCAGATAACGGGACATCCGCACAGCCATCCAATCCAGTGCGGGTACGATATAACCGGCCGGTATTTCTTCGGTTCCAATCTCCATATAAAAATCTGGCGCCATCTGTTCACCCTGTAGAGTTTTGAGGTTTGAGTTTTCAGTTTTGAATTCCCAGTTTTTAGTTCTGAGTTGAAACTAAAAAGTCAATTCTTCTTCAACAGCGGGAAGCCCATTTCTTCGCGCTGTGCGCAGTAAGCCTGCGCCACATTGCGCGCCATGTTCCTAACCCTGGCGATATAGTTGGTCCTTTCGGTCACGCTGATGGCCCCGCGCGCATCGAGCAAATTGAAAACATGCGAGCATTTGAGCGTATAATCATAGCTTGGCAGAACCAGCCCGCGCTGGTTCATTCGCAATGCTTCAGCCTCATACATGCCGAACAGCTTCAGCAGCATGTCCACATCCGCCTCTTCGAAATTATAATGGGACCATTCCACTTCGCCCTGGTGGTGGACGTCGCCGTAAGTCACATTACCGCTCCAGATGAGATCATAGACGGAATTGACACCCTGCAGGTACATTGCGATTCTCTCCAGTCCGTAGGTCAGCTCCAGACTGACCGGACTGAGGGCGATGCCGCCTACCTGCTGGAAATAAGTGAACTGAGTTATTTCCATTCCATCGAGCCAAACCTCCCAACCCAGTCCCGAGGCGCCCAGGGTGGGCGATTCCCAGTCGTCCTCGACAAATCGTATATCGTGATCCAGCGGGTTGACGCCAAAACTCTTGAGACTCTCCAGGTAAATTCCCTGCGAATCTGCTGGAGAAGGCTTAAGGATGACCTGGTACTGATAATAATGCTGAAGCCGGTTGGGGTTTTCCCCATACCGGCCGTCGGTGGGACGCCGAGATGGTTCAACGTAAGCCACGCTGTATGGCTCGGGTCCGAGCACTCTGAGAAAGGTGGCGGGATTGAAAGTGCCCGCACCGACTTCGAGGTCATAGGGCTGCTGAATAAGGCATCCTCTGTCGGCCCAGAATTTGTTGAGCGCAAGTATAAGTTCCTGGAATGTCATTTCGGTCTCCGAAAAAAACAGGGCCTATTAAAATAAGTAAAGAGTGAAAATCTCAGCACTTTGCCGCCGTCGAAGGCGACGGCGAACCCGGCAAGCGGTCCCACCGCCTACGCATTATCGATCAAATCGACTCGCCTTTTATGCCGGCCGCCTTCGAAAGGCTCCTCTATCCATTGGCGCACTATCTCGAGGGCCAGGTCCACACCGGTAAAACGAGCCCCAAGACACAAAATATTGCTGTCATTGTGACGACGGCTCATTTGCGCTTCAAACGGCTCGTGTCCATTCACCGCCCTCACCCCCGCCACCCTGTTAGCGGTTATGCACATGCCGATCCCGCTGCCGCACACCAGAATGCCCCGGTCCGCCTCTCCATTGCCTATCGCGCGTGCTACCCGATAGGCAAAGACCGGGTAATCGACTGAATCGGCCCCATTGGTGCCGACGTCCACCACGTCAATACGCGCCTCTCTAAGAGAAGAAGCTACAAGCTCCTTTAGTTCGAAACCGGCGTGATCCGAGCCGATGAAGACCTTCATAACAACACCTCTACGGGTGCAGGGCGTCGGAGTTCCGAGTCCCTCTACCCTGTCGTGTCCATATTTTCAGTTCGAAACAGATGCCGTCCTGGAGATATGCGGTTTACAATCCCCCGAACTTTCTTATTTGGACTATTTTCCATCTCGAATCAAGCTTTTCCATTCTTATCGAGAAATTTGCCGGAAATTTTCCGGCGGGACGGTGCTTCCCACGAATCATGGGTCTTACGCAACGCGCGGCAGCAAAGGCCAAAACCAAAAGAAGCACAATTATTTTCAGGGGCCTGCCGATTCGCATGCCAAGGGGCTCCGGAACTATGCCTGTGTTTTAATGAATTTGACTTATCAGGCATCCTTATTTATATTACTGCTGTTTTTTATTAAGGGCCAGCCAAAGAAATTTAAAAGCCAGTCGCTCACTAAGAGCATGCGCAAGCGCAGCATAGCGGAACCAAATATCTTCGTCTCTTCGCACTTTTTCGTGCCCTTGACGATTAAGCCAAACCAAAAGAATCCAGGAAGCAGAAAATGCAGACTACGCACATACTGCTATTCGAGGACGACGAAGACGACATCCTGATTTTGCGGGACCTGCTCAAGCATAGCGGTATGGACTTTGAGCTGATAGTGGCCAAGACGCCGCCCGACTTCCTTGCAGCCCTCGATAACTGTTCTCCCGATCTCATCCTCTCGGACTATGACATATTAGGGTTTAGCGGCATTTGTGCTTTCGATGCTGCGGCAAGCAAATGTCCGCAAGTTCCATTCATTGCCGTCTCGGGGATGTCTGCAGACGATGAGCAGGCAAAGCGAATGATGGCAGCCGGCGCTCCTTTCGTTTCCAAGCAGAAACTGGGTGATTTGGTTGAAATGATCCGGAACGTGCTTTCTGACCGGGCGCTGCGAATACCGGGGCCAAAGCCAGTGTCCTGTGAGGCAAAGGCTGGCCTCGATGAACAACTTAGAGTCGCCAATGCCAAGCTGCAAATGGCCAACGAAGAACTCGCTCTTTTAAATAAGGAGCTGGAAACCTTCAGCAGTGCGGTATCTCATGATCTGAGGGCCCCTGTTCGCAAGATCGCGATGTTTATCCAGATGATCGAGGAAAGGCGCGCCGGGAACCTGGATGAGAAAAGCAGTGAATATCTCAAACGTATGCGGTCCTCACTGGACCATATGAGCGAGCAGATCGAGGACTTGCTCAGGTTCTATCGAGCCTCGTGCGCTCCGGTGAAAAGGGATACGGTGGATATCTCGGGCATGGTGCGCCAGCTCGTGTCCGAGCTTCAGTCAGGGGCACCTGAAAGGAACGCCGAATTTATAATTCCTGACAGGATTTCGGTTAACGCAGACCCCGGGCTTCTCCGCACTGTCCTTGAGAACCTGTTGGACAATGCCTGTAAGTTTTCATCCACAAAGGCACATGCGCGCATCGAGTTCGGTGTGATTGAGGAGGCAGAGGGCCCCGCCGTCTGCTTCATTCGGGACAACGGCGCAGGTTTTGATATGAAGTATGCGGAAAGGCTCTTCGTTCCTTTCCAGAGACTCCATGCTGATTTTCCCGGAACAGGCGTAGGCCTTGCAACCGTTCAACGGATCATCCGAAAACACGGTGGGCGAATCTGGACCGAGGCGGCGGTGGATGCCGGAGCTACTTTTTACTTCACCCTGGGTCGATAGACCAATAAGAATAATCTTGTTTTTCTTGCTTCACGGGCTGGGCGCAAAGATGGCGCCTGCTTATCTTCATATCCGGCGCCCCGAGTGAATATCGTCCAGGGGCCTTTTGATCCTTTTGATCGGAGTCAAGGCAAGATGACGCATCCGATTGTTATCACGGTTGGCCGTGAACTGGGCAGCGGAGGTTCTTACGTCGCCCAGCGGGTCGCAAAGCAGCTTGGTTATGCCTATATTGACCGGCAGATCCTCCAGCAGGCCGCCGCAGAGCTGGGTCTTGAAGAAATTGAGGTCGAAGACAGGGACGAGCGGCTGCAAAGCTTCTGGGAAAGGCTAATCTCGGTTTTTTCCCTCGGGGGCGTGGACTCTGTCTATATTCCTCCGCCTCGCTGGGTTACTGATGAAGAACTGATCGAAACCGAGCGGCGCCTTATATGCGAACTGGCAGGCAGGGGCCCGTGTGTAGTGCTGGGCCACGCCGCATTTCACCTTCTCCGAGGGCGCGCAAGATTGCTCAATGTGTATATTCATGCACCGGTAAGCTTTCGTATTCAAAGGGTCAAGAGCATATATGGGGCCAAGAGCGACCGGGAGGCGGCCGGGATGATCGACCGTTCCGACCATGAGCGAAACCGCTACATCCGGTTCTTTACGGACCTTGAACGATCTGATTTCCGCAATTATCACCTGACGATCGACACGGGACTGATAGATTTCGATACGGCTGAAGAAATGATCGCGTCCTTAGCCGGCAGCCTGCGGGAAGAAGGGGACTGGCCCTGGGCAAACCAGCCGTGCTGAGCTCATGTAAAGGATAATTAAGAATTACGAATTGCCTTATGAACATCTATTTCGCCGAGACGACTGTAGCAGAGCAAAGAGGGCTTCTTTGCCGCTGGACCGAGCGGTTCTACATGGAGAAGAAGCGGGTCCAGATATTTGTCGATTCGATGGCGGCGGCCCAGTTTATAGATCAGATACTGTGGACATATTCACAATCTAGCTTCATTCCACACGTCATCTTCAGCGCGGGCACGGGGGGAAAGCCTCCCGGGGAACCTGTTCTGATTACCCCTGGAGAGTTCAAGCTGGAAGGGTTTGAAACAGTAATATGTGACAGCCCGGCCGACCTGCTGTTTATGAGCAAATTCGAAACCGCCGTCCATTTCATTCTAAGAGACGATACGGAACGTATGCAGCAAAGCCGCGTAATGTGGCAGCGCGCGCGCGAATCGGGGCTCAATCCCGTCCATGTCCAATATGAGAAAAATTAAGGAATTTTAGATTTTTGATTTTTGATTTTTGATTGCAAAATTCAAGGCAGCAATTTCTGGTCAGGACTAGACCATCCAATCTCAAATCTAAAATCTAAAATCTAAAATTTCCGGTATGTGAATTTTTGGACGATCAGCCCGGCAAAGGGCTTGACATAACTCTGCAAGCGGCTAGAATGGCCCGATTGTGCCAAGTGGAACGAACGTCGGGATCTGTAGAAAGCTGATACGAAGGAGTTGTTGATATGGGAGTAGTTGCAGACAAACTCAAAGAACTGCGCGACAAGGAAGCCAAGATAAAGGAAATGGGCGGGAAAAAGGCTGTGGCCCAACAGCTTGAACGCGGGAAGATGACCGCGCGTGACCGATTGAATTACTTCTTCGATTCCGGCACCTTCCGCGAACTTGACATGTTTATGCAACACCGGGGGACCCTTTTCGGCATCGATAAGATCGATATTCCTGCGGACGGTGTCATCACGGGGTTTGGAGATGTAAACGGACGGCAGGTTTTCGTGTTTGCCCAGGATTTCACTTCCCGTGCGGGCAGCCTCGGTGAAATGCACTCCAAGAAAATATGCAAGGTAATGGACCTTTCGCTTCGAGCAGGCAAGCCGATCATAGGTTTCTGCGATTCGGGGGGGGCGCGTATTCAGGAAGGGGTCGATTCGCTCTCCGGCTACGGCCAGATATTTTACCGCAACGCAATGGCCTCGGGGGTGGTTCCCCAGATTTCTGCCATCATGGGTCCATGCGCAGGAGGGGCGGTCTATTCACCCGCCATGACAGACTTTGTCTACATGGTCAAGGGGACCGGGTTGATGTTCATCACCGGCCCCGACGTGATCAAGTCGGTGTTGGGCGAAATAGTTACGCAGGAGAGAACTCGGCGGCGCGATGACTCACAATTCTAAAAGCGGTGTGGCCCAGTTCGCGGCCGAAGACGACTCCGACTGTATTGACCAGATCAAGCGGTTGCTCTCCTTTTTCCCGGAAAATAACATGGAGGACCCTCCATGGGTTGATACCGGAGACGATCCCAACCGGCTGTGCCCGGAACTCGACACGATTATTCCCGATGCCGCAATGGGCGGATACGATATGCGGGAAGTGATCCACTCGATTGTGGACAATGGGGATTTCCTGGAAGTCCACCGCTACTTTGCCGAAAATATGATCGTCGGCTATGCGCGGCTGGATGGCAGGACGGTCGGCATTATCGCCAACCAGCCAAAAGTGCTGGCCGGATGTCTGGATATAGATTCATCCGACAAGGCGAGCCGTTTCATCCGGACATGCGATTGCTTCAACATCCCGATACTGACCATCGCCGATGTGCCGGGTTATCTGCCCGGAAAGCAGCAGGAATGGGGCGGGATTATCAGGCACGGGGCTAAACTGCTCTGGTGCTATTCGGAAGCCACAGTTCCGAAAGTTACCCTTACCACCCGCAAGGACTACGGGGGATCTTATCTCGCGATGTGTTCAAGCGATCTTCGTGCCGATTTCAACTTTGCGTGGCCGACGGCCGAGATTGCGGTGATGGGCGCCGAGGGAGCGGCAAACGTCATTTTCCGGCGCGAAATCCAGGAAAGCGCCGACCCGGTTGCAAAGCGCAAGGAAGTGATCGACAATTACGCCAAGGCGCTCTACAACCCCTATATCGCAGCCTCCCGAGGCTATATAGACGGTGTGATAATGCCATCAGAGACCAGGGCGCGCCTCATAGAAGCATTCAGGGTGGTCGGCAACAAGCGGCAGGCCCTTCCGCCCAAAAAGCACGGCAATATTCCTCAGTAAGACGGTGAGTGGTGAGCAATGGAAAGGGCAGTGAACGGATGTCTTCTTTTTCTGTTCACCGCTCACTGCCCACTGTTCACTGCTCTTCATTAATTTGCGCCAGGGACGTCAGTTTGCTCACCCCTCGAAAAGTTCCTCTTTCCGGCCATGATGCTGCCTTTTCGGCCGGTTCTTTCTCTGTTTAACGCCGAAGCGATACACTGTCTATTTTTAAAGCTCTCTTTGGCCGCCTCAAATGCTGCTATATCCATTCCGATCAATTGCCGGACTTGCTCCTCCGGGCAGCTCTTTACATTCCCGGATTCGCAGAGCAGACCGGCCACAATTATTCTAAACGAGTCGTTCGGTATGCTAAGTGATTGACAATCCACGATCAATTCGCACAATTTGAAGAAAAAATCCGAGGCAATCTCTGTTTCCTGAAGACCTCTTGAATAATTCTGCACTTCGGCAAAGACCCTGCTTTTGAAATCGTCCCTTGCTGCGCGTGCGAAGGCGGTTACCAGTATTTCTCTTATCTTGTCCCGAAAGGGATCTTCCCGTAATTGCGTTTCCATCGTTTCTCCTCGACGCATTCAGCAAGCTGCTCAACCGGGAACCCTGATGAAGTTAACTACACTGACCGGTTGAAATTAAAATACGGCTGAAATCAACATAATGGCCGCGTTCATTGATGTCTATGGGGTGAAGTTGCTGAAATAACGGATATTGCCGGCGATAAGGGAGTGAATTGCCGCTGCTTCAAACGGCGGCAGCAAAGAGTGATATGGGAGATGGGTCATGCTTTGCAACCCTTGACATACACACTATATTGGTATTTAATGTGTATGAAATATTCCGGGGAGTAAGCAGAGATGAAGAAACGCACTAACATTGTTCTTGATGAAGATTTGGTCGAAGCCGGTTTGAAAATTACCGGCTTCAAGAGCCGTCGTGAACTCGTCGATTATGCCCTCCGGCAGCTATTGCGAAAAGAATCCCAGAAGAAGATCCTGGAACTCAAAGGTGGAGTTAATTGGGAAGGCAATCTTTCATCCATGCGTCGGCTCAGGGAGTTTGAATGACGCTTGTGGACACATCGGTCTGGATCGATTTTTTTGCCTCCCGCAATACTCCCGGTGTAGCAATCCTGGAATCTCTCGCCGGGCTGGGCGAAGACCTGTGCCTTTGTGGCGTAATCCTTACCGAAGTGTTGCAGGGAATCAGAGACGACAAAGAGTGCGAAAAGACAGAAGCTATTCTCTCAAAACTAATATTCCTTACTATGGACCGGAACACTTTTCTCCTGGCATCAAACATTTACCGGAAACTGCGCTCCAGTGGGACCACTATAAGGAACTCAATCGATTGCATGATCGCGGCGGTATGCATAGAACACGATGTTGAGCTGCTTCACAACGACAGGGATTTTGATCGTATTGCCAGTGCGTTTGATCTTCGGTTGGTCACCGGTGTTATTACTCATTAATCGGGCGGTGGCGCCGCCGTCCGGATTCGCCACTCAAACCTTCGGCGGCGCGACTATTTTGACTTTTGATTTGCGGCGGCAGGCCCGCCCTGGTGCGCAAATCCAGGCGTCGTCTCGCCGCCAAGCGGGTCCGTTCCCAACAGCCAATCCTCGATGGTGGGCGGTTGCACGAGCAACTGCGGAGGGGTTTCCCAGTTCGGGCCTCCGTTGAGGTCTACTCCCCTGTGTATTACTGAAACGGGCCGGTCGGACGAAACTACAACTACGATCAACTCTTCGTGTTCGACGGTAAACCTGAGGGCCGAGTTGAAGCGTGCTCCCCGGGCTCGGTTCTCACCGGGAATCGACCTTCCGTCGAGCAGGCAGGCAAATCCATGCAGGTTCAGGTCTGCCGCAATATGGAGCGCCCCATCGACCTTTGAGAGGGATTTGGCAAGATCGAGCATTACTTCGTCTGTCAGATCGATTGGTGAGGCAAGCCTTTGACCCGAGATCGTAATTGGAACGCTGTTAAGATCGATTACTATCGTAGTCCCGTGCCTCTGTTCGCCTGCCCTGGCTACAATGCTCGATACGATCTTAAACAGAGCTTCCTGTCTGTGCTCTTCAAGAGGCGATTCCAAAAGGAGTTCTTCAAGGTGCACCAGCTTGGGCTTGCGGTTGGATGAATGAAAGCTCCCATCCGAAAAGCTGCAGACCTGGTTGCCCGAAAAACGCAAGAACCCGTGTCCTCCACGGAAATCGGCGGTCATGCGGCAATCGGGAAGACTTCCGCGTGCCACTCCAAGTATTCTGCGCCCGTCCGACACAAGCTTCCTATCCGAATTTTCAACCGCAAGGATAAGCTTTCTAACATGCTTGTAGTTTGTGAGCCGGAGCGTTTCCGGGTGAGGGAACCTTACCATGAAAGGCACCTGATCTATAAGTGAGGGATCGATAAACACGAGGACCCCCCGTGGCCAGGCGCCCTCCTCACGGGTCTTGGAAATACCCAGGATGGCGTCTAGGATCGGATATACTTCTATGCGGCTGTCCAGGCCGAATTTAGCGTCAAGCCGGTCCCGAATGTAATCCCTGATCGCATGGGTCGCATATTCCCGAACTATGTATGACGAGTTCCGTGTATAAAACCATTCTTCATTGGTCCAATCATGGGCCATAAGGCAGGCGGCATGTTCGAGCCACCTCTCCGTTGGACCGCTCGAACACATGGTCGGATGCTCTTCGGTAAACCACATCTGGTAGAATACGGACATCGCCCTGCCACCCCGGGATATGAGTCCGGCGAGGTCCAGGCCTTTTTCCGGAAAAATTTGGCCGAAAGGCCTCATCTGCATAATATTTGGATTATATTCCCGCCAAGCGCCCATCTTCAGGTAGATTTTCTCAATGAGCGGCTCCCAGCCAGACAATAAACTCTGAGGATCGTAGAGTCTGGGCGGGTCACCCGGCTTCTCTGCGTATACCAGCGCCGCGCGGCTCGGACCGGAATAGTGGTTCAGTCCGTCGCAAAGCCCGTCATGAATATGGAAAATGCTTTGGAGTTGAGATGTAATATCCATATTCTCAATAAAAAC
>CAVRZU010000090.1:0-8738 GCA_963725365.1 uncultured delta proteobacterium
GAAGTCTTGCCAAAAGGAATCGCTGTTCCGATCGGCGCCGAGAATTTTAAATGATTCTATCTCCGTGCTTTGGCGCGTATCTCATTGCCGAGTGGAAAATCGTGAAACTCAACAACAGTAGCGTTCAGATGGTCCCATCGATTTTGGCCCTACCACCTTTACATAGTTCGAATTGAATGTGATATTCGGCAATCAGGAACTGCAGAAAGGGATCGCTGTGTGGTGTGAACTAAACCATGTGTTGTGCTCGTGCTGTATGAATGCTCCGTACTGTGCGCAACTGCCTGCGCTTTGTACCCGTTTTCGGGCTTGTTCTTTATGCATATGAGATTCTATATCTGGAAGAGACCAATTTTTATTGTAGTGAACTCAAACATGACCAAAGCTTGAAGTAAGACAATTAAAAATATTGCTTCATTCGCAAAGACTACTATTTGCGAGAATTGGCCTCATTGTACATGCATTCACGAGGACCGAATTTACCTGGCCGAAAAATAAATGTCAGTGAAAAAGGCATGCCCGAGTACGCAGTCGCGTTGGCATCGCGCCGCACACCAAGTTCTCGATGATCCGAGGAGGGCGTCCGGATTATTCCCCGGCGCTTTCCCGCCATTCTTCGGGGAGCTTCGAGCCGGATTATCCAAATGGCTGGACTGGGGAGCAAAAAAGTGAAAATATCGGAAGCTTGCTGGGGCTTCCCTGCACACCCAAAGACCGTCAATGCCCCGCTGTGCGGGCCGGGCTGAATAGGCCATGTTGGGGCTGCGTGTCGAGGTAGATCTATTCCGATACCCAGATTTGAAGAGCGCCGTCGAATGGGGATCTTTATTCCCTGGATCTACTTTTTCACCCTTTGACTTCGAAAACAGCAACTTGGAGGAAGGGTTGAGAACCATGAGCGCTTTCGTGACCCAATATCTGTCGATAAGTGCGGTCCATGACAACTTCCACGGCGGGAGCGCCATAAGTCTTTGACTATACCATTTCGCCTTCCCTGCGAGCCGGGACCAAGCAGGGAAGGCGAAATGGTATAGTCGAAGACTATGGCGCTGCCGGCCGGCATCGATGATACAAATCTCAAGGTGTCATGGACCGCACTTATCGACAGATATTGGGTCACCCCGAGCCACGAAAAGAAAGCGCTCATGGTTCTATCAAAACCTGTGTCTAGCAACCCTTCCTCAAGTGTGCTGTTTTCGAAGTCAACGGGTGAAAAAGTGAGAGTCCGGGGAATAAAGATGCCCGTTTCCTCAAGACAGGCGCTCTTCCAAATCTGGGTATCGGAATGATCTACCTCGAACACGCGCAGGACCCCTTCAGGATAAGGGTTCCGGTAGGCGAAAGTATCCAGGCCCGCACCCAAAACAACATACTGGCGCACTCCACGCTTGACGGCGGCATGGAGTTCATCTTCGGCATATCGGCTGCGTGCAGCCAGGAAGGCCCGCAGACTTCCCGATATTTTCGCTTTTTTCGCTAAGTCTGCCCGGTCCAGCCATTTGGAATCCGGCTGTGAAGCTCCCCGATCGTTTTCGCCGAGGATGAGAAGCGCAAGGGGATCGTGGAACACCCTCGGATCATCGAGAACCTGGTGTGCGGCGCGATGCCACGCAACTCGGAGCGCAGTCGTACTCGGGCAGTCCTTTTTCACTGGGGCAGTCCTTTTTCAGCAGGATAAATCCATATTGGATATTCAGTATAGTGAATCATGTACAATGAGGCCAATTCTCGCAAATAATTAGCTGTTTTCGTACAATGAAGCAATATTTTTAATTGTCTTACTTCGAGCTTTTGGCTATGTTAGTTCACTACAATGAATTTTGGTTCTCTTCCCAGCACCCGGGATATGGAATTCTATATGCATAAAGAACAAGGCGATCCACCCCAAAACGGGTACAAAGCGCCGGCGGTGCAAAAAGCCTTCCGGTTGTTGCGCACGGTTGCGGAGGCGCAACATGGGATGCGGCTGGTAGAACTGGCTGCCCTGGCAGGATACAGCACGAGCACAACACATGGTTTAGTTCACGCACTGCTGAGGGAAAAGGCGCTCATCCAGGGGAAAGACGATCCCCACAAACTCTTTCTGGGCTCCCTGATTGCCGATCTGGCATTTACCGATTGGAACTATGTAAAGGTGAACCGGATGGCCCAGCCGATTATCAATGAGATCAGGGACCGTGTCGACGCTACAGTGTTCCTTGGGGCTCGGATTTCCACTCGGGTGATGATCACGGCAACGGCGGAGGCCATAGAATCGTTTAAACTCTCGGCGCCGATCGGAACAGCGATTCCCCTTTTCGCGGGGGCAGTCGGGAAAGTGCTGCTCGCCTATGAGAGTGCCGAGCAAATCGGGGAGTTGGCCGCCGCCAGGGGGCTTCCTCAGTATACCTCCAACTCTATTGTGAAATTGGAAGATTACCTGGCCGAGTTAGAGCGCGTGCGCTCCCGGGGATATGCCATAGACGATGAAGAGTATCTATCGGGTATCCGGGCTGCGGCAGTGGCGCTCAATAACAGGCGGGGGCTGCCCATGGCAATCTGGGTTGTGGGAATTGCAAGTAACATGGGGCTGAAAAAGCTTCAGCAGGTCGCGGAATTAACGGTTGTTGCCGCCGGGAAGCTGCGCTCTCAACTCGAGGGGATTGCGGACGGCGGTTTCGAACCTGATGCTTCGGGTGCAAGCAACGACCGGCGCATTGAGTCCGAAAATGACGCGAAGCCGGTTCGTACAGCCAAGAACCGCTGATGTTAAGTTGCCGGCTCAGTCACCCAAACCCGTAAATCTAATAACCGCGAGACATTATTGATGTTCTTATCCTGTTATAAATTCCGACGTATCGATTAGGCCGGATTCCACAAATCCAGGAGATAAGCCATGATTTCGGAGCAGCGTTATTGGAACCCTATATTGGAAACATTGCCTCGGGAGAAGCTGCGAGCGCTTCAGTTAAAGAAGTTCAAGTCTATTTTCCAGTGGGCGTATGACAATTCCAGGTTTCACCGCTCCATCTATGACGGAGCCGGTATTACCCCTGCGGATATCCAAAAATTTGAAGATATCCGGCGTGTGCCCAAAGTGGAGAAATCCATGATGAGGTGCATTCAGTGCAAAGAGCCCTTTCCTTATGGCGAATGCCTCTGTCTTCCACTGGAGGAGGTCAGCAACTTTCGTCAAACAAGCGGCACCACCGGGCAGCCAATTTATCAGGCCGATTCTTTGCAGGACTGGGATTGGTGGTCCGAATGCTGGGCATTCATTTTGTGGGCGCAGGGATACCGGCCTGCGGACCGCGTCTTTATTCCATTCGGATACAACATTTTCGTGGCCTTCTGGGCGGGACATTACGCTGCTGAAAAGATCGGGTGCGAGGTGGTGCCCGGTGGCGTACTGGATACGCAGGCCAGAATTTTAAAGATACAGGAACTCAAACCCACTGCAATGATGGGGACTCCCACCTACATACTCGGAATGGCCGATGCGGCGAGAAATAAGCTTGGAATCGCGCCCGAGACTTTGGGAATAAAGCGAATAACCTGTGCGGGGGAACCCGGCGCGAGCGTTCCTGCAACGAAAAAGCGAATGGAAGAGGCCTGGAATGCGAAGGTCTTCGACCATGCCGGCGCCACCGAGATCGGAGCCTGGTCGTATGAGTGCACGGAGCAGCCGGGAGCCATTCACGTCAATGAGGCAATGTTCCTGGTGGAAATCGAAGACATTGAAACCGGAGAAATCATAGAAGAACCGGGACTCCGTGGAAAGATGGTCGTCACCGCCCTGGACCGGATGGCCATGCCCTGTGTCAGGTTTGATTCCAAGGACGTGATCGAATGGGACCCGAACCCGTGTGCCTGCGGCCGCACATTCCGAATGATAAAGGGGGGCGTTGTCGGCCGGGTTGACGATATCACCAAAGTCAAGGGCGTTCTCCTTGCCCCGGTCGCCATTGAAGAGGTGGTCAGGGGGATAGAGGGCCTCGGCAACGAATATGAAGTCGTCGTAGATAAGCATGGTGATTCGGAAACACTCAACCTCAAGGTGGAACTGTTGCCTGGAAATGAAAACAATATCAAAAGGATTGAAGATCAATTGAAACACCAGCTAAGACTCAAAACCAATCTGGGCTATTCGATTGAATTTCATGAATTGGGCAAGTTGCCCAGGTATGAAGTCAAGGCCAGCAGGTTCAAGGACCTTAGAAAAAAAGCATAGTACCCAGTGTGTTCTATGGAGGAACAATTCATGACGGCGCAACAACCCGATATTGAACTATTAGACGAGCAGATACAAAGACTCAAAGAGGCCGCACGGACGCTAAGTGATATGGCAAATCAATTTCCAGCGATTAAAAGGAATGCCGCCCGTGTCCTTTTCAGCATCAAAATGATGGAGATCAATGTCTCAGATATTGTCCGGCTGACGGATTAGACGTAATTTGTAACGCGGAGACGCGGAGGACGCGGAGGAATAAAGAGACAGTTATTTGTTTCTTGCCGCCACCGAAGGTTCGAGTGGCTAACATGGCCGGCGGTCCCACCGTTGGGTAAAAGCCTGGATTTCAGGCCTCCGCCCCCGGATCTCAATCCGGGGCAGGCCTAATTACGAAATCTTTAGCAATTTTCAGTCGCTTCCCCCCCAGGAAACCCTTTTTCATCACCCGCTGACTCTAGCAGGCTGTTGAAAAATCATTGAAATTCCCACTTTGCAGGACGGCGCTACCATCGGGAGTGGTGCAGAGATTTTCCACTCAGTCATCAGTCCTCAGTGTTGAGTCCTTTTTTGATTGACTAAGTCCCCAACCGAAGCTATGAAGTAGCTGTTAAATAGCTAGTGCCCTTTTGGGACAGATAGGGCAGCGGCGAACTTGGCCGACGGTCCCACCGCCTTAAAACAGGAGGACCCAATGACGGAGTTATCGGAAGGCGGAGGCTTTCTCTTGCAGCCCACTTCTGCCGAAAGCGTATTTACACCCGAAGATTTCAATGAAGAGCACCGGATGATCGCCCGGACCGTTTCGCGCTTCGTTGACGAGAAGATTTTACCCGTCATGGACGAGTTGGAGTCTCAGAAGGAAGGTTTGCTCGGAAGCCTTATGAGGGAGGCTGGAGAGCTGGGGATTCTGGGGGCGGAAGTCCCTTCGGAATATAACGGCACTGAACTCGACAAGATCTGTTCCACGATCATTGCGGAAGAAATGGGCAGGGCGGGCTCGTTTGCCATGGCCCATGGCGCGCAGGCGGGCATCGGAAGCCTGCCTATAGTCTTCTTCGGCACCGATGAGCAGAGGAGAAAATATCTGCCGGGACTCGTTAGCGGCGAAAAAATCGCGGCATACGCGCTGACCGAACCGGGTTCGGGCTCCGATGCCATGGCGGCAAAGACGAAGGCTTTTCTTAGCCCCGAGGGCAATTGCTTTGTACTCAACGGGACCAAGCAGTTCATAACCAACGCCGGTTTGGCGGACATTTTCATAGTCTATGCGAAACTGGACGATAAAATAAGCGCCTTTATAGTCGATGCGCACTCCGAAGGCCTGTCCACGGGGTTGGAAGAAAAGAAAATGGGCATAAAGGGCTCTTCCACCCGATGCGTGTTTTTCGACAATGTAAAGGTCCCGGTTGAAAACCTGCTGTTCGAAGCAGGCCGGGGCCATATCGTCGCCTTCAATATTTTGAATATGGGCCGCTATAAACTGGCGGCCAATTCCATCGGGCATTCCAAACTCGCTCTTAAGATCTCCGCCGCTTATGCCAACGAACGCGTTCAGTTCAATGTTCCGATAGCCTGCTTCGGACTGATCAAAGAAAAAATAGCGGAAATGGCCATGCGGACCTACGCGGCCGAAAGCTCGGTTTACCGAACAGGAGGGTTGATCGAAGAGACCCTTCGAGACATGGATGCCTCAGGCAGCGAAGGCAGGCAGGCGGTTGCCAGGGCCATGGAAAAATATGCCATCGAGTGCTCGATCAACAAGGTTTTTGCGACCGAAGCCGTGGCTTACGTCGTGGATGAAGGCGTGCAGATTCACGGCGGTTACGGATTCATTTCCGAATACCCCATTGAAAGGCTCTACAGGGATGCCCGGATTTACAGGATTTTCGAAGGCACCAACGAAATCAACCGTATCCTGATCCCCACGATGCTGGTGCGCAGGGGACTTACGGGGGGACTGCCGCTGCTCGAAGCTGCCGAAAAACTTGCACTCCGCCTTGAAGGGACCGAACGTTTGCCGCTCCTTGAAAATGCTGAACAACTGGTCCAGGCCGCAAAGGACCTCTTTCTGTTCACCCTGGGAGTTGGCCGCAAAATTTGCGGAGACGCCATCCTCAAACGGCAGGAAATCCTTGGCCGGCTCGCAGATCTGGCCATCGGGGCTTTTGTTATGGAGAGCGCATTGCTCAGGGCGCAAAAAGCCATGGAACAAAATGGGGAAAGCGGAGCTGCGCGAAAGATGAACATGGCCGACGCATTTATCTATAGTCATTTCCCAAAACTGGGGCTGCTTGCCGGGGAAGTGCTCCCGGAGCTTGCTCAAGGTGAAGAGTTGAAGATGCTTCAGGCCCGTTTAGCCGAGTTTTTACAATATAGACCCATCAATGTTATCGGTTTGAGGAATAAAATTGCGGACCAGGTATTGGCCGCGGCAGAATATATAGTTTAAATAACTAGCAAAAAGATCCGGAGGAACTAAATACTATGTTCACGAAAGCCTACATACCTTTCAGAGGTTATTATTCGACTCCGTTTTCACGCTGGCAGGGCAGCTACGCAAACCAGAATTCGATAGTTCTCGGTGCGGAAACATCAAAAAGATGGCTGGCCGGCAAGAACTGGGACCCGAAAATGTTCGACTATCTCTTTTTGGGGATCACGATCGGGCAGCCCAAATGGTTCTACGGAAGCCCCTGGGCCGCCGCTCTCATGGGCGCACCGGACATTCCCGGCATGACGATCAGCCAGGCGTGCACAACTTCAGCCACCTGCGTCTGCCAGGCCGCCATCGGCGTCGAAACGGGACTATACGAAAATCCCTTCTGCCTGATGACGGACAGGTGCTCTAATGGACCTCACACTATATGGCCCAACCCAACGGGCCCGGGCGGCGAGGTGGTATTTGAGAACTGGCTGATGGACAACTTCGGCAGTGATCCGTGGGCCAAATTTTCCATGATCGAAACCGCCGAGAATGTGGCGAAGGAAGCCGGACTAACGCGGGAGCAAGCCGACGAGGTTACCTTCAGGCGTTATGAACAGTATATGGCCGCCCTGGACGGCGACCGTGAATTTCAAAAAAGGTACATGTTTCCGGTCGAAGTCAGTGTTTCCAAAAAGAAAACCATCGTCGTGGATGCGGACGAAGGGATAATGCCCACCACCAGGGAAGGCCTGGCGGGACTGAAGCCCGTATTGCCCGAAGGCGTTCATACATTCGGCTCTCAAACCCATCCGGCGGACGGAAATTGCGGCATAGTGGTAAGTTCGAAGGAAAGAGCAGCCGAACTTAGCGCGGACCCTTCGGTCGAGATCCGGGTGGTCTCCTATGGCTTTTCCAGGGCAAAAAAGGGCTTCATGGCCATGGCGGTAGTCCCGGCTGCAAAAATGGCCCTGGAAAGAGCCGGCATAGGCATCGGCGATGTGAAGACCGTAAAGACCCATAACCCCTTCGTCGCAAACGACCTGTATATGGCGGCGCAACTGGGTGTGGAGTAATGGGTTTCAACAATTACGGCTGCTCCCTGATTTTCGGGCATCCGCAAGGGCCCACAGCCGGAAGGCTCATCATCGAAGGGATCGAAGAGACCGTCAAACTGGGCGGCGGATATCTTCTCTGGGGCGGATGCGCGGCAGGGGATACGGTGCGGCCCTGGTGATAAAGGTCGGCTAGGGGCCGCCTCAATGTTGTTGACTAAGGCGGAAGTTTCTCACACAAAGACGCGAAGACGCGAAAAAAGACAGTGACCGGTTAGGCTTCGCTTCGCCTGTCCTTGATACTTCTCTCCACCCCTCGTTCGGGCGTGAAAAAGACTGTCTTTTCTCTTTTTTCTTCGCGGCTTCGCGGCTTCGCGTGAAAAAATTCTCCGCGCCTCGCGTCCTGACGATTTCGGCGAATGGAAAAACCTCCGCGTCATCCGCGCCTCCGCGTGACATCCCTCCGTCTGCCTCCCTTTGAACCAGTCAAAAGAAAAGACTTCCGTCAGGTACTTTCCAAGCCTTGACCTTTTCCTCCTCCTCTCCGCAATGGAGCTAACGGTAGCGCGCCATTGACACTCCGCCGCACCACAAGTACAGTGAGGAGGGCGATTTCGCCTTCAAGTCACAAAGCGCCTCCGCTTCCAACGGTTCGAGCAAAACACTTGAGGATATCGAGCGCGCACACATCCTCAAGGTGGTCGGGGAATGTGCAGGCAATCAGAGCCATGCCGCCGATGTACTCGACATCGATCGGGTGACGCTGTATCACAAGCTGAAGAAATACGGCTGGAGCCGCAGCGACAGGAAGCCGGAAACCTCGAAGACCGATGAAGTCGCCCGATGAAGGCATGCGATGAAACTGCTGCACCTGTTGCCGGTCGGGAACGTCGATGATGCGCTGCTGAAGGATATTTCTCCCGCCATCGAGGAAATTCTTGGCACGCGGTGCAAACTACTTCCTGCCCGTCTCGATCCGGAGTTCGCCTTCCACGGGGAACGCCAGCAATATCACTCTTCGGAAATCCTGTATGGCATGCAAAAGTATATT
>CAVRZU010000091.1:0-10547 GCA_963725365.1 uncultured delta proteobacterium
ATGTATTGCTAACCGGTTCTCAAAGAAGTAGCCGGCTTGCTCCTTCTCGCGCCACATCCGCAACCGGTGCGCATCGAGCGCCGTCACCTCCGGCTGACTGGCGCGCTGTTCGTTGACGTAGCTGTCGAACAGGTCGCCCAGGCGTTCCGAGATCTCGTAACGGAACTGGATGCGCATACTGACATCAGGCACACTTCGAAAGAGCGCCTCCAGCATCGCCTTGGTCTGATTGCGGTCGCCGTCCGTGGCGAAGTACCCAAGGTAACGCCCAGCCCAGGTAGCCCGCAACGAAGGCGCCGTTGGTGCGGACCATGATGTTCTCGCCTTCGGGAAGATCCCGAAGGGAAAACAGTTCACCGCTGGTAGTATACGACGAATGAGTTGCCAGAACATGGCGTATTGCTATAAATAAATCTCTGCTCAAGTTGAGCTCACCGGATTCAGGGAAAAATGAAAATGAATTTGCGATTGGAGGGGCGTGGTTGGTCATTTGAACCAGTTGCCGGTGCCAATAAATCCATATGCAGATATAAGGCGAATGCGGCAATGATAAATATCATAAGATATATAAGTAACTTCCTATGATTCCTCAAATGTGCGATCTTGTCGTTGCACTGTTTGATCTTATCATTGTACTGTTTGATCTTATCATTGCACTGTTCGATCTTCTCATTGCGTTGCAAAATTGTGGTTTCGTGTTCGGCAATTATCGCATATTGCCCTGTAAACATATCCTCCCATATGTGTAGCAGATCCTTGGACTTTTCAAATGTTGTCGTGATGTCTGAGACCCCAATAGGAATTTTTCCATTCACTGATGCGTGCAACATCATAGAATAGAATTTCGTTACAACCGGCGAACATATTACATCCTCGTCATTGGAGTGGTGACGGAGTCCGGGCGAGACAACCAGGTTGAGCGCTTCGATCAATTGTGTTTCATTTACTGAAAGAGAAAGGTCCAAAGAATCGATTAGAGTGCGGGCCTGCTCAAGTCCGGAATCAAACCAGCGATCATAATCCACGATTGCCCGCACATTATTTCCGGTATACGATAGCACGTCCAGGTAGGTCTTGAGCCAAACAGCCTGCGAGTGGGAAAAAGCGAGGCGGTTTCGCTTGCTCAAAGATGCGGCCACCGATCCGGGGTGGCGAATTGTCAGTATATAAAGAGGTTCCAGTTGCAGTTCGTCAAATATTTCCTGCCACATTGGCAATAGAATTGCCGTCCTGGGTCTTGAATCCCATATTCTTTTCCGCCCTGTTGCATTCAGAACGGACAAATTCGAGAAGAATGCCTTTAAGCTCCTGAATCTTGGCAGTGTGCCACCAATTGACTGGAAGAGACAGGCGCGGGCTGTGCCAGTGACAGTTCAGTTCCTTCATGATCATTTCGTGGATTTCGTAAATATTTTTGGATTCCCAGTACCCTCCGGCATTCCAGTCATCGGCCGGCAGCAGGTCCTGCCCAAGTTTGACCCCTGATCTCATTCAAAAAATTCCCGGTCAGGGAAGTACCGCTTCGATGCATGCCCAGGATTACAACGATCTGCCTCTTGTTTTGCAAAGTGTTCGCCTCGGAATTAACGGGTTCTCAGATTTTAGACGGTTGACGCGACGCATGCTGAATACCATAGAGCATGGGAGGCAAGCAAGCGGGCTTCACTAAAGTTCTGAACGTGACAATCATCCCGGGGTATAACCGATGATCCGGATTTTTCCGCTCTTTATTCAGGCAGGCGAAATGAGAGCATTCTTTGATCTCTTGTATGTTCCCACTCTCCTGTGAGTTCGACACTCATATTGGCGATCTGTGCCATCCACTGGAATTCTTTAAATGAATAATGAAAAGATGGGTCCGTCATAGTTGGTTTTGATACCACCCGGAGTATGAGTTATTGGCTCCAGATGGGCCACCGCCGGTGATTCAAAAAATGTGGCAAAAAATATGGCGCCGTTAGCCAGCACCTTTCGAATCTCCTGATAAGCAGCGGATGATGTGATTCATTGGGAGATGGGTAAAAACTGACACAGCGATAGCGTAATCAAAGGTCCTGCCGAACCGGCTGAATTCAAACTGGTCGTTAACCGACAAATTCGGCCGTTTTACCAACAGGTTTTCTCGCTCAAGTTCTTTTTGGCCGGCGGCCATGAGAGAGGCATTGATGTCAACGCCGTAATAGCGCCCTGGCTCGAGATAGCGTATAAAATGACTCCGCCTCTTAGAGCGCCGCATCCCACATCGAGCAAGTGGTGATCATGCATTAAGCCCTGTTTTTGCAAGAAGTTAAATTGCAGCAAACCTATTTCATCCCACATGCCGCCCACAAATTCACGATGTACATTCAGACTAATCTAAGTCTCAGTAAGCTGTGCCCTAAATATTAATGTCCCTCCATGCCGTCATGATTCGCCTTTTTGCCTTTGTTGAGACCAGCGAGAGGATGTGGATAAAGTTCGCATGACATCCTCCTTGCCGAAGTTCAGGCACACAATGATTAAAGGCAAAAGTGTTTTAACTTCCCTTTAACAGCACCCCTTTGACAGTCCGCAGAAAGCTCAATCGCTCCAAGCAGCACAACAACGTTTCGATTAATCCGCGTAAGACGCGAATTCGGCACTGACGGGCCGGGGGGCGCCCCCATTTGTTCACGAGCGCCATGGCGGACTCCAGCAAGCCCTTACGATGAGCGTCCAAACGAGGCTTGATAAAGAACAGGCTCAGTTTTCCGACGAGCAAGCGCACGCTTTACATAGTACCTTGCAGGATTTTCTATATACGCCCAAAGTGCGAATGCGATTACCTGACTGGCTGCGGCGCCGATGACAAAGGCGGACCATCCGGTTACTCTGAGCCGATGAGCAATTACGCCAAAAACCAATTGATGAACCAGATACAAGGAATAGCTGGTCTCCCCGAGCAGTACTGGAATTTTAAAACTTAACAGCTTGGAAACGTATCCTTTCTGAAAAGCAAATACCAGGATAACCGGGACGAATGCCGGCCAAGAATAAGCATGGCCAAGATACTGGCCTGCGGTTGGCGGAAGTATTGACAACAAGGGAGCAAGAAACAGACCAGTGGACATGATATAGCCGGAGAAGGCGAGCGCTGACAATTCTAAAATGGTAAAGATGCCGGCATGAACTCTATCAGCCCTCGGGAGGAGCCAGCGATAGAGCAGAAAAGTAGACATTCCAGACACAAACTCGAGTAATCTGGCCAACGGCCCAACATACAGAAGGCCGTGTAAAGAAACGGTGTCGGGTGTAAACGCCGGGAGCTTCAAACTACTCCCGACAGCCATTAGCAACCACAAAAGCGCCACGCACCCTATCAGCTTCCACCAAAAAGTCGTCTGCCAGCGAAAACTCATAAACACGAATGCCACGTAAAAAAAGAATTCCGTGGATATGCTCCATGATACGGCGTTGTAGCTGAAATACCACGATGCAATCGGCACCCATGACTGAATCATCAAGACATTCGCGATAATTTTGAAATTGAATGTATGTAGTATGAATACCGCGGCTATCGTTGTAACAATGTGAGCAGGCCAAATTCTGGCAACACGAAGTATCAAAAATCGCCTGGCATCCGGCCAGTTGCGGAGTTGATAATTATAAGCCAGAATAAAGCCGGATAGTACGAAGAAAAACGAAACGCCATGATCAAGGGGAAAAGAAAATGGCAGCCTGGAGCGATCGATGCCGTGATGCAAAACTATCATTGAAGCAGCCACAAATCTCAAGGATGTAAGCGGTAAAAGCTGTCGTTTTTTATCGTGTCCCGTCAAGCTTACATCCTCCATGGCGCCTTTACTCCCATACGGCATATCAGGCTAAACAGCTTCGTGAAGCTACTATACCACCGGAATAATGCATCAACTTCTGCGCTCCGCACGCAAGGAATGGATTTTTGCTTGCAAACCTTCCGCTGCGCCCTTGAAACCCCAAACAGCGTACAACTTACCATGGAATATGCAAATGTGAAATATCGGAAGTGCAAAGTGGAAGCGGCGTTGCTGGTGGAGCGGAGCTTGTTTTATGCGAACATAGTGTGTATACTACCACACATACTATGACATATACGGAGGTGCTTTGCTATGAGCAGTTCTCGATTGAATATCGTACTGCCTGACGTCCTGATCAGGGAAATCGACCAGGTCGCCGGGAGACGGAAGCGAAGTCAGTTTATCGCCGATGCAGTCAAACGGCGAATCGTCGATTTGGAAAAGGATAGACTCCGAATGGTGATGGCGGAAGGATACCGGGCCACGAGACAGGAGGATACGGAATTGACGAGGGAATTCGAAGCCTCGGATCTGGAGGGATGGGATGACTATTAGGAGGGGAGAGGTCTATCTCGCAGGTCTTGATCCCGTCGCCGGAAGAGAAATCGCGAAAACCAGACCCGTTGTGGTTGTCTCAAACGATTTGAACAACGAATTCTCAGGAACCGTAACGGTCTTGCCGATCACGTCGGGCAGCTTGGAAATGATCTACCCTTTTGAAATGCTCCTTCCGAAGGGGACCGCCAATCTACCGAAGGATTCCAAGGTAAAGGCAAATCAGATAAGGACATTGGATCGATCCAGGCTGGTCAAGTTCATCGGGGAGTTACCAAAAGATATCATGGCCGGGATCGACAAGGCCATGATGCTGCACTTGGGCTTAGAATGGTGAGGGAGGGATTGAGGGATTAATTATAAATTACGGATCAAAAGTTTCCGGACTTCACTACCACGGCTACGGATAGTCTATTGCGCTCCTCGCATCCCGCGCTATAGGGAGAGCCGAAAATCTTGCACAAAAAACAAGAAAATGTCTGATAGTTGTACGAAGGGGCCACGATCCTTCGTGCTCTTTGTGACCCCAAAAGCATTCGACTCTAAAGTCAACAGCATTGGGTCCGACCCCCGAGGACCCCCGTAGGAATCCTGTGCCCAGCACGTTTCGGGTTCCCGTGGGAATTGAAAGGAAGACCGTAGTAATTATAAATGGTCCCAAGGTATTTGTGGCAAGCAGGTTGCTCTTTGCAGGAAGAGGCGTGAATGGGTAAGAGCAGGTTAGAAGCATTCAGCGACGGCGTAATCGCCATCATCATCACCATCATGGTCTTGGAACTCAAGGTGCCTCAAGGCGAGAGCATCCACGCCCTTGTCCCATTGATCCCTGTATTTTTGAGTTATGTGTTGAGCTTCCTCTACGTCGGTATCTACTGGAACAACCATCACCATATGCTGCACACATGTCACAAGGTGACCGGTCCGATGCTTTGGGGGAACCTGCATCTTTTGTTCTGGCTATCGCTGTTTCCTTTTGTCACGGGCTGGATGGGAGAGAATCACTTCGCCTCGGTACCTTCGGCCGTCTATGGTGTGGTTCTGCTAATGGCCGCTATCGCGTACTGGATACTGCAGCAAATCATTATCGCGTCACAAGGTCGTGAATCCCTCTTGAAAAAAGCTGTCGGCAGTGACTGGAAAGGAAAAGTATCACCCTTGATTTACCTAATCGCCATTATGACGGCCTTTTGGTCGCCGTGGATCTCTCAAGGGCTATACGTGCTGGTTGCGCTGCTTTGGCTTGTGCCGGATCGACGCATTGAAAACGTCCTTGTCGGCAAAGAAACATAACCGGCGCTTCATTGCCAAGGTTTAGGCTGAGGGCTGTTAGGCAGTATCTAAAAACCTTATTCGCAATTGATTTTTTGGAGGTCGGCTACCCTTTCCACAACTGGCGGATGGGAGTAGTGAAACCAGACATAAAGCGGATGCGGATTGAGGTTTGAAAGGTTATCGGCGGCAAGCCTTTTCATCGCGCCGACCATTGCATCTGGGCTTCCAAGCATGTTAACGGCGAAAATGTCGGCTTCTTTCTCAAAGCGCCTCGATAACGCCAGGTATAACGGTTGGAGGAAAAATCCGGCCCTTTGCCAAAAAAGCCCGGCCAGGAAAAGTCCGACGTAGGGCAACGGCCGGCTGAATCCAAATGTCTGGAAAAGAAGCGGCCACTTAATGAAGAGCCCTGTTGCATAAAAGCCCGCAAGCGAAATTACGGAAAAGATAATAAGCTGCTTTTGCACGTGTTTTTTTCTGTAATGACCTGCCTCGTGGGCGAGCACCGCAAGGATCTCTTCGGGGCTATGCGATTCGATAAGGGTATCGAAGAGCACAATCTGTTTGGTTTTGCCGATTCCTGTAAAATAGGCGTTTGTGTGGCGGCTCCTGACCCCGGCGTCTCATCTGCATGATCTTTTTCACGGGGATGCCGCTTTTTTCCAATTGCGTCCTGATTCTGGCGGAAAGTTCTTCGTCCCGGACCGGTTCGAACTTGTTGAAGAGCGGCGCCAGGACCACGGGATAAAGGAGCGCCATAACCAGCTGGACGACCGAAAGGAGCACAAAACCCCAGAGCCACCACAAACTCGGCGACCATCGGATGAAGAGGAGAAGGAGGGAAAAAATCGCCGCGAAAAGAACGGCCCCAACCAAAGCGGTTTTTATATGGCGATTGCCCACAGCTTCAGCGTGGATCTGTTGAAGCCGAATTTTTGTTCCACCACAAAGGTGTGATAGTAGCTGAAAGGGATCTGACCAGGGAATGAACGGCCCCGGGAACGAAGAGAAAAAGAAGCCCCGCCGTGATAAGGGAGAGCCCGAGTCCATCGGACCAGCGGACAATAAGCGGCAGAAATCCTGAGAGCACGATGACCAGTTGGACTATATCGGAGACGATTTGCTCGATAATCCCGACTCTTGTCTTTTCCCGCGTGTATTCCGCGGTCCTGGCGAGCCCGGAGTCGTCGATGAATCCTTCAAAACCGGAAGGCGCCTTACCGGCATGCCTCAGGGAATAAATCAGGTTGAGGCGCTCGACCAGGATATTGAAGGCGCTCTGTCCCGCATATAAAACAAGGAAAAAGAAAAGAAGCCCGTTTAGTTCAATCATAGTTATGGAGCAGGGAGCGGAGAGCAAGAAGCGGTCTTTCTTCGCGCTTCACGCTCCTTGCTTCCTCCCGTCTACTTTTTGTTTTCCTTTTCTTTCTTAACTATTTCCTCGGCCAGAGCTTTGGGGACTACGTTATAGCGGGAAAATTCCATTGTGAATTCGGCCTTGCCCTGGGTTGACGAGCGCAGAACGGTAGAGTATCCAAACATCTCCGAAAGGGGCACTTCGGCCTCAACGGCCGAGAAAGCTCCATCTTCAGAGGTGGAAAGAATCAATCCCCGCCTCTGGTTCAAACTTCCCAGACAAGCTCCCTGGAATTCGGAAGGAGTTTCCACCACCACCTTCATAATGGGTTCGAGCAACACCGGGCCCGATTTACCGTAGGCTTCGCGAAAGGCCCCGACTGCGGCCTGCTGAAAAGCCATATCGGATGAGTCAACGGCGTGGGATGCGCCGTCATTTATGGTGACCCGTGCCCCAACGACCGGAAATCCGGCGAATCCTCCCTTGGCCAGACAGGCCTTAAATCCCTTCTCGCACGCCGATATGTACTCGGTGGGAATCGCTCCGCCTTTAACTTCGTTGATGAACTCAAACTCCCCGTCTGCAAGCGGTTCAAGAAACCCCGCGACCCTGCCGAACTGCCCCGCGCCGCCAGTCTGTTTTTTATGGGTATAGTTGAAGTCCACCCTGCGGGTAGGAGATTCGCGATAGGCAACCCTGGGCATGCCGGTTTCTATTTCAGCGTCGTACTCCCGCCGCATACGCTCAACGTAGACGTCAAGGTGAAGCTCCCCCATTCCGCAGATTATCAGTCTCGGAATCCCGGTTCCAGGAAAACCTTGAAGGTAGGGTCTTCCTTGGAAAAGCGGGCAAGCGCCTTGCCCATGTTCATCTCGGCCTTCTTGTCCTTAGGCTTTACCGCCAGCGAAATAACGGGCGCGGGCACATGCATCGAAGTCATGGCATAGCGCACCCGCCCGTCTGTGAAGGTATCCCCGGAAGCGCAATCAATTCCGAAAAGGGCCACGATGTCGCCTGCGGCCGCAGAATCGATTTCTTCCATCTCGTCGGCGTGCATCCGGCCCAGGCGTCCTGCCTTGACGTGCTTGCCCGTTCTCGTATTGACGATCGTATCGCCCTTGTTGAGGTTTCCCTGGTAGATTCGAACGTAGGTCAACTGACCGTAGCGGCTTACTTCGAGTTTGAAGGCAAGCATCACCATAGGCATATCGGCCTGGCTTGCCAGGATTATCCGCTCTTCTTCATTCGCGAGGTCGAGGGCTTCATTTTTGATATCCAGAGGGCTCGGCAGGTACCTGATTACGGCGTCCAGAAGCGGCTGAACCCCCTTGTTCTTATAAGCCGAACCCATAAGAACGGGAGTGAGCTCAAGGGCAAGTGTGCCCTTGCGGATTGCATCATGGATCATATCTTCGGTTATCGGCTCCTCCGCCAGTATGGCCTCCGTCAAAACATCGGAGTATAGAGAAACCGCGTCGAGCATTTCTTCCCTCTTCTTGTGCGCAAGCTCCATAAATTCCGGCGGAATCTCCGACACCGTAAAGTCGTCGCCATGCTCTCCCTCAAAGGTAAGCGCCTTCATGGCAACCAGGTCGATTACCCCCTTGTGGTCTTTCTCCATGCCCATGGGCACTTGTAGAGGCACCGCATTATGGTTCAGTTTTTCCTGGAGCTGCCGGACTACCCGTGCCGGGTCGGCGCCTGTCCTGTCGCATTTGTTTATGAAAGCGATCCTTGGAACATTGTAGCGCACCATCTGCCGGTCCACGGTCACGGATTGGGACTGAACTCCACCCACTGCGCACAGAACCAGGACGGCCCCGTCAAGGACTCGAAGGGCGCGTTCAACTTCTATGGTGAAATCGACATGACCCGGCGTATCGATGATGTTGATCGGATGGTCGTCCCACGAACAGAAGGTCGCAGCGGACTGGATGGTAATTCCGCGCTCCTTTTCGAGTTCCATGAAATCCATCGTGGCGCCCACTCCATCTTTGCCCTTAACATCATGAATCGCGTGGATGCGCCGGGTGTAGAAAAGGATTCTTTCCGTGAGCGTGGTTTTTCCCGAATCTATATGCGCGCTGATCCCGATATTTCTCAGCAGTGCAATTTGTTCTTCAGTATTGTTGGGCATTTGAACTCCAGGTGCTTTTCAGGTGCTAAAAACAAACATCTGACATTTTAATCGCAATTAGAAATTAGAACCACAGGTGACACCAATTGGTTTCAAATTGTAACACGTTCGATACAACAAAAAAAGAACGGGCGCCTGTAGTGCCCGTTTGAGCCTTACTTTATATCCCATGTGAAAAAAAAGAAAAGGCCGATTCGGAGGGTTTTAATCACTCTCCCTGTCGGCCCGTAGAAATCTACTTCTTTGCAAGTGTCGTATTTCCCCGGTCGGCAGCCGTTTTTGCCTTTGCCTTCGACCCCGCAGTCTTTTTCTGAACTGCGGCGGGCGCAGGCTTGCCGGGTTTGCCCGTCTGCTTTACAGCCGGCTTGACGGCGGCGGCCGTTTTTGCGTAAACGGCTGCTTTCTTATTCCCTTTGTCTGCAGCGGCAGTGGGCGCCGGGCTGTTGGGCTTTTTGGCCGCAGATTTGGCTTTCTTTTCGGCGGCAGCTTTCGGAGCGGCGGATTTGGCGACCGGCAGCTTGACGGATTTTGCTTCGGGCCGCGTGGTGGATTTTTTGTCCGGTTTAACCGCCGCCCGCTTTTTGCCACTATCTTTGATCGAGCAGGCAGCCTTACCCAAAGATGGTCTTACGGGCAGATTCGCCTGAGTGAGTTTGATTCTCTGGCCGTGTTTAAGATGAGCGTTTCGGGCAAGTCCATTCAACTGGCACAATGATGAAAGCGGAATTCCGGTCCTTTTTGAAACATCCTTCAAGGTCCCGCCGTTGTTTACAGCATAATAAGCTGCGGTTGGCGAGCCGGGCTTTTTGGAATCGGAGGCAAAGCAGATCGACGAAGGAGCCGCCCCTTGTTTGTGCGTATCTCTTGTCACAGCTTTGCCGGCGCCGGCATGGATTGTTTCTGTGCCGGTTTTTATAGTCTCTGCAACAGGCTCGTCATCAGGGGGCGAAGAAGTTGAATCGGATATTTGAGAGAGCGCCGGTTCGGGCTGCAAAGAAGCCATTCTGACTGGGGGAGTGGCCTGAGCAATGAAGCCGGGTTGCAGAGAACGCGCAAGCAGGACAGGCTCGCTTTCAAAGCTCCTCTTAAAGAAAACCAGGCAACTGCCTGGAACGAAACGCTCGATTGACTTAAATGGTTCCACCTGCAAAGGTCCGAGGCGGCAACACCGAAACTGCGGGCGAGTTCGTCAAGCCCTTTTTCGGAGCCGCTCGACATAATAATTGACCTTCCTGGGTAGATAGGACTGCTGAGCCACCTCGATAACGGCTTGTTTTTCCACTTCATCGGCACCGATGTGGGCAGCCAGAGTGGACCATGGAGTGAAAAACCGGAAACGGCGGCATGTGATCGAACATGATTCTTGATATGCTGGACCAGGGAGCCGCGCACATTGCCAAATACGCGATCCAGGTAGGTCTTGTCGTAGCCC
>CAVRZU010000092.1:0-11804 GCA_963725365.1 uncultured delta proteobacterium
GGCTGAACTTGGTTCCCAGCGCTGCGGCGGAAGCCGTGCCAAACCCGTAGTGCCCCGACTGGTAGATGCGTGAATTGAATGGATTGGTCAGCTCGGATACCTGGTCGCAGCCGGTGGCATTGATGGAGTAGATGTTGAACCCGTGATCTAGCATGTGCTCGATTGCGTGCCTGTGCTTTTCCAAAAGGACATTTATGCCTTGGTAGAACGTCGCGATCCCCTCAGGATTGTTGCGCAGAGATTCCGCCGCAAAAAAGGTCAACAGGCTGATGGTGCCCTCGCTGCAGCCTGGACAAAGGGTATGCCTGCCTGGATAGATCTTCGAGAAGACAAAGAGCACCTGCTGCATAATGGGCAACTGGTCAACGAAACGAGCAGCCTCATAAGTCTTATCATAGTCTTTGTATGCTTCGGGAAGAAAATCGATATCCTTGATATTCATTTTTGCCATCATTTTCAGGGCGCCCGTCGGACAGACCTGCTCACAAATGCCGCATCCCTTGCATGATTCCGAAATCACATTGATGTTAAGCGAGAACCTGTCCCATGGCAGGCCCTTAGGGGCTTTCTTGATCGACTTGAAGTATCGTTCGCCTTCTTGCGGTATGAGCCGATCGGTTATTGTGGAGTAGAGCGCCGAATCCGGGCAGGTGGCCGCGCAAAGTCCGCACATGGTGCACTTGGAGGCCTGATATACCGGGAGCTGTGCCCCAATGAAGCTCATGTCCCGATATTTGCTGGTGCCGGCCGGCACTACGGGCAGGAAATGGTCCCAGGGGACCTTTCTGCCTTCCGAAATCGGTTGCACCATCTCGCTATGGAAAAACTTTTCATAGTCATTCCAAAGATTGGGCGGCTTGATCGTTCCCAACTCATCCTTTTCGGTCAATTCTGTGTAGAGGCCCGCAGAACCTGGGCCCTGGCCGAAATCTTCCGGAAGCGGCGGACTGTAGGGATCGGGATGCAGACAACCGCATCCGGGGCCGCACCCGGTTCCATTCCACCGGGTGCATCAGGCGGCTGCGGTAAGGCGATCGAGGCCCCGTATCGCAGCAGTGCCAGGTTGGACTCGATGATCTCAAGGCCTTTCTTCTTGCCCAGCTTTCCGCGGAAAATGTTCCCAACGCGCTCCTCGAATTCCTCTTCATTGAGGATTCCCATCTGCTTGTTGATCATACCGAGGATCGCCGCACCGGGCAGGTTACGATTCAAATACTTCAGGGCCGCAGCGGTAGCGTTGACGACCACCAGCCGTATCGATCTTTCCCGGATTATTGCCTGAATTCTGCTCGGGAAAGGACGCAAGCAACTCATCGGCCGTCTTTTGGCTGTTGATAATAAAAAGACCGTTTTCCTTCAGCCCGCCTACATATTCCCGCAGTATCTGGTCAAGCAAAAATTTATCGTTGAAAAACACCAGGACGTCTCGTTCCGTAAGCTCGGAGCTGTTCCTAATCGGGTAATCGCTTATTCGCAAGTTCATGAATATGGCGCCGCCCTTTCTCGCCGCTCCATAACGCGCCCCGGACTGTACGTATTTGCAGCCCTTGCCCCCCTCGGAATAGATGTATGCGGCCGTCTCCAGCGCCGTTTTGACGCCTTCGGCGCCAATCCCGATGAAGGTCATTCCCAGCTCGCGCTCCTTGTAGCCGGGGAGGGGCTGAGGCCGCAGAGTGTATGGTCCGTTAACACCGAGGAAAAAGTCCCGGTCAAGTCGGCCGCACTTCTTGAGACTCGTGTGCATGTTCTCGATCACTGCGCCTGCATCGTATTTGTTGAAATCCTTGCTGCCCAGTCCGTAGACGCCGTGGAGAATCGTCGGCATGGACTCGCGGCTGTAGACACGATGTTCGGGCTTGCCCTCGCGGCCGGCGCGCATGGAAATTTGAAGGGCGGCCTGTACGTCGGCTAAAAGAAGCTGATTGTGAGCCATCCCACTACGCTCGAGGACCGTCACCGCCTTTGCGTTCCGCATGCCGTAGGCAATTTCCTCATAGCAGGGGGGGGCGAAAAGCACCGGACGCACGACGCCCACCTTAATGCCCTTCACGTCCCGGTAGTAATCGACAGTATCTTTCACCACGCCGGCCCCGGACCCAATGATCACGATCACCATTTCGGCGTCTTCGGTTCGGTAGTTTTCGACGATCTTTAGATTGGTCCCGAGTATCTTGTTCATAGCGTTCATTGCCGCAATATAGGCCCTCTTGAGGAACCTGTAGGCAAAGTCCTGGGCGATCTGACCCTCCATGGTGAGTTCGGTATCGGTAAAAGACCCCATCAAGGTGGCCTGACCGAACCTGGGCTGATAAAGCCGATTCGGAAACCCCACGAAATAACGCAAAAACTCGTCGGAAAGCTCTTTTATATTTTCAAGCGCGTGGCTCTTTATGAAGCCGTCCCCTATGACCATACAGGGAAGCATGACCTGCCTCAATTCTGCGACCTTGAAGGCGATGGGCAACAGGTCGTGAAGCTCCTGGTTGTCGCAGGAGACGAGCTGCGCCCACCCCGTATTCCGTACGCCATAGAAATCAGTATGGCCGCAGTGGATACTAAGGGACCCTTTGTTGACCTCCCTTGCCATGACGCTCATTATCACGGGGAGCCGCTTTCCAGCCACGGAGAAAAGGTTCTTCGTCTTGAGCACCAAACCCTGGGAGGAGGTGTTATCCACGTACCGGCCACCCTGGCTGGCCATTGCCTCCACAGCCGCAATGGCTGAAAGCTCGTCGCTTGGCTGGAAATACATCAGTTCATGGCCGAAAAGATTTCGGACCCCGTTTGAGGCTGCCTTTGCAAAATCCTCCGCCACGGGCGTCGAAGGAGTGATCGGATAGCCGCAAAAACC
The DNA here is from genome assembly GCA_963725365.1 of uncultured delta proteobacterium. Classification (GTDB taxonomy): domain Bacteria; phylum Desulfobacterota; class Syntrophobacteria; order Syntrophobacterales; family Syntrophobacteraceae; genus SbD1. Next base: position 2,852 of record CAVRZU010000092.1, read on the forward strand.
GTCTACCAGACGCGTCAGGACGGAAAGTGCCGCATGGTTTCCGTCTAAGACTGCATCGTGCCGATTCCTTATGGCATCGAGCCGGTCAGCCGGAATCGAAGCAAGGTCGAATTCGAAAAGGCCCTTGGCGTCAAATCTTTTCCATTCTTCCTGCCAGTCCAATCGAACAGTGCTTTCCCTGTTCTGCTGCAGTCTGTAATAGGGAAGCTGGCCTCGCAATCGATCCATGTCAATTCTTTCCCTCATGTGAAAACTCCTCACCGAATTAAAAGGTATTTGTTATTCAAGATACTTAGGCAGCGGGTGCAATAAGGAGGAATCGCTTATCGGGATGGAGCTTCTCTCGGGGATAACACCCGCAAGCGGCAGTTTAACAACAAAACTCCCGCGAGGAAAGGTGTTCATCTATTTGTGAATAGATATACATTTGCAATTGAGCAATTGCGGAATTCGGAGATTGAACGATCTTTCACTTGACTTCGAAGAGGCATATGATAAAAAGCGCGTTAAACTGTTTAACCCAGAAGGGGGTCAAGTCACGATGGACAAAACGAAGTCGCGCATTGTAGGCGTTAGGGTCAACAAAAAGCAGGAAACGATGTTGGCGCAGCTCCAGGAAAAATCGAAGCTAAGCAAATCAGAACTCCTTCTCAAGGGGCTTGAGACGCTCTCTGAGTATTCCAGCCTCGGTGCAGACCAGGAGCCTATGCAAAGCGCTCTGCAGCGCCTGGAAAAAGAGGCTGTGCATCACATGGCAAGCTTCAAGAAGATCCGGCGCAAGGAGGAGGCAATAAAGGACTTTGTGCATGAGATCAGAAAGGTCAACGAGATCATCGACAAGCATGGCTGCAATCCCGGCATGCTGATTCAAATCCTGCTCGACGTGCAAAAGCAAAACAACTGGCTGTCCAAGTCCGCCCTATTGTGGATCTCCGAGCGGCTCGACGTTCCCATGACGCGGATCATGCAGATTGCGACCTTTTATACCATGTTCAGCCTTGAACCACAGGGCCGTCAAAAGGTCCAGGTATGCACGGGCACAGCCTGCCACGTGAGGGGGGCCAACGAGCTGTTGACCAGGACGGAATCGGTTCTCAACCTTAAGCCGGGCGAAACCGACCCTGACATGAAATATACTTTGAAAACAGTTAATTGCCTGGGCTGCTGTGCGCTTGGTCCGGTAATGACGGTGGGCGGAGCTTATCACAGCAATCCGTCCGTGGCTGAATTGAAAGAACTGGTCAAAGAGCATGAATAAAATCAGGGAAAAAACAATCATGAAGAAACTCAAATCTGTCAAGGACCTGAAGAAATTCCAGGAGGCGCTGCTCGCAGAGCGAAAAGGCATCAGAAAATCTATTGCCGTTTGCGAGGGTACCGGCTGTCATGCTTATAAGTCGGCGGCTGTTGCCGATGCGTTTATAAATGAAATCGGCAAGCGCGGTTTGGACAAGGAGATAGTTGTTCGCCGCACGGGTTGCCATGGCTTTTGCGAGCGTGGCCCGATGGCCAAGATTTTTCCCGAAAAAATCTTCTATTTTCAGGTCAAACCTGAAGATGTCGCCGAAATCGTGGAATCGACAATTCTAAAAAATGAGCTTGTCGAAAAACTGCTCTTTTTCGACGAAAAGACCGGCAAACGGTGCGCCTATCAGCATGAGATTCCCTTCTACAAGCTTCAGGACCAGGTCGTTTTCGGCAATAATTTCCTGATCAGCCCCAGGGAGATCGAAGACTATATTGCGGTCGGCGGTTACTCGGCGCTTGCCAAGGCACTTGCCACAATGACCCCGGTTGATGTGCTCGAAGAGATCAAGAAAGCCGATTTGCGAGGCCGCGGTGGAGGCGGATTCCCGGCAGGTGTAAGTGGGAGACCTCGCGTAATGCACCCGGAGAGCCAAAGTACGTAATCGTCAATGCCGACGAGGGCGACCCGGGCGCATACATGGACAGGTCGGTGCTCGAAGGCAATCCGCACAGCGTCCTGGAAGGACTGATGCTTGGAGCTTATGCAATCGGCTCCACTCAGGGCTACGTCTATGTGCGCCAGGAATACACCACGGCCATCGAGAACCTGCCGATCGCAATCGAGCAGGCAAAGCAGCTTGGATTGCTCGGTGATAATATTCTCGGATCAGACTTCAGCTTTGATGTGATGATCCATCAGGGTGCGGGCGCGTTCGTCTCCGGTGAATCGAGCGCTTTGATGAGCGCTATCGAAGGGCGCGTTGGCGAGCCTCGGCCCAAGTACATCAGGACCGCGGTAAAAGGTGTCATGGACAAGCCGAGCAATCTGAACAACGTGGAGACCTGGGCCAATGTTCCTCTAATAGTAAACAACGGCTCCGACTGGTTCCGTTCGCTTGGCACCGAAGGCAGCAAGGGCACCAAGATTTTTTCCCTGGTTGGCAAAGTGAAATACACGGGCCTTGTTGAAGTCCCGATGGGGCTGACTCTGCGCCAGATCGTCTTTGATGTCGGCGGTGGTATCCGCAACGACAGACAATTCAAGGCAGTCCAGACCGGTGGGCCTTCAGGAGGTTGTATTCCAGAGCAATTCCTCGATCTGCCGGTTGATTTTGACGAACTGAGCAAAATCGGCTCAATGATGGGCTCAGGCGGCATGATCGTCATGGACGAAGACACCTGCATGGTGGACGTGGCCAAATACTTCACCAACTTTCTCGCCGACGAATCATGCGGAAAATGCGTCCCCTGCCGGGAAGGACTGCGGCAGATGAAGCGAATTCTCAAAACTATCACGGAGGGAAAAGGCAAGGAAGAGGACCTGGACACCCTGGAGGAACTCGGCGCCTTTTTAAAAGAGGCTTCCCTGTGCGCCTTGGGGCAGACAGCCGCCAATCCGGTGCTTAGCACCCTCAAGTACTTCCGCAGTGAGTACGAGGCGCACGTTCGGCAAAAACAATGCCCGGCCAGGGTTTGCCAGAGCCTTATAGTATTCCATATCGATCCTCTCAAGTGCTCGGCATGCGGGACCTGCCGCAAACAATGCCCGACAGATGCGATTTCCGGCGACAAGAAACTGGTTCATATTATCGATCAGGAAAAATGCATCAAGTGCGGGACCTGTCTCCAGGTATGCCCAACGCGTTTTAGCGCTGTAACCAAACTGCCCGGAGGGCCGGCGCCCGAACCGGTCGCCTACGGAACCAAGGTTGTGCAAAAAAGTAAGGGAGAAAAGTAGATGAAGTCAATCACCCTGAAAATCAATGGTCAAAATGTGACCGCCGATGAGGGAACAACACTTCTCAAGGCGGCAAAGGCGGCCGGCATCGATATTCCTACTCTGTGCGCTCACGAGGATTTGGAGCCCGCCGGTGTATGCCGTTTCTGCATGGTCGAGATCAAAAAAGGAACAAAAAGCCGGCTGGTGACCTCATGCGTTTACCCGGTCGAAAACGGCCTCGAGGTTCAAACGGAGAACGATAGGATCAACAGGGTCAGGAAAATGCTGCTCGAACTGCTGATGCCGGTAGCTCCGTCGGGTCCGATCGCTGCTCTGGCCAAGCAATACGGGATCGAAAAATCCCGCTTTGAACTCGAAGAAGATGAAAAGCCCGCAAACTGCAGTCTCTGTGGTTTGTGCGTGCGCTATTGTGAGCAGATAGGCGGAGAAAGTGCGGTAGGCTTCTCCGGCAGAGGTGTGAACCGAAAGGTTGTGCTGATGCCGGATAAAGGCGAGGAGTGTATTTTCTGCCGCAAATGCTACAAAATCTGCAATTCAGGCCGATTTGTCGAATTGTCCGAAACATTCCCCGAGCAGATCTAATCTAAGCAATACCGGGGGTCAATAGGTGAGTTGGTGAGTTGGTGAGTTGGTGAGTAGCGGACGCTACTGCCCGATTCGCCCACTCACCTGCTATCGCTTTTGCGAACCAACCAACACCGAGCCCGGTTCAATCCTTAAGTTCGCTGCTTTTTACTTTTGTCCAAACGCGGACGGTGCGGCCAGAACTGGACTGAAAACTGACCAGCGCCAATAGGTCTCTAATGGCCATGTGGAAAGGCTGGGGTCCAGACCTCGGAAAATCTTTTGTCTTTTTTCTTTGCCTTGCCGCGAACGCAGCAAGTCAGGGCCGGATGTGTACGGGGGTCTCTGTAGATGTTACCGTGAAAAGTTCTTCCATGTCGCCGTCGTAGAGCGCGATGGCGCCATCAGTCCAATCCTTGTGCGCCCCGCCGGCATGGATATATAGCTGTCTGCCTAGTTTCGTATACGAGGGAGGCATTGCGTTATGCTCGGCGGCTGTCAGTATCTCCTTGAACTCGGGTGGCGAAATGATGCCGGCAAAAAGGGCCAGTTCGGCATGCTTTTTATCCGGGTAGTTGAGAAGAAGCGCCTTATTGAACCGGCTTACCGGGTCTTTTCGGCGGACAACAAAGTCGCCCTCAGGTGTACGGCCGTCGCGCTCTCTTTCCTTGTCTCCAACAGGATGAGATCCAAGACCTATCGGGTAGTCACGGACCATCACATTGGACTGGATCAGATAGAGACGCCGTTTTTCCTTATAGATATAAATTTCGGGTTTGACAATATCGGCTAAAGCGGTGAGATAGTTGACCCTTACAGGTTCTTTATCCCCGGCGGGCTGCCGCTGGACAAGGCCATTTTCCGGCTGTTTCTTTTCGCTGGATTTGGACGCACCGAACCTGCTGTCCGGATTTTGCACGGAGCATGCTGAAAGTACGAACAAAAACATGCACAGGAAGGCCCCCGCGAACCTGCCCTGCAGAATAAGCCCCTGCATAGCTCCCCCCCTCAGTATCGTCTCTCCCCTCTTACCCCTTTGAAAAGATATTACACACAGCGGCCCGCTCGGGCAAGATTAAAATCACAACCTATCAGTTTTTGTCATAAGGCTTTGAAACTTCGACTATTTTAGGGCTAATGAAGATCAGCAGCTCGTTTCGCTTGTCGTCTGTGGTATCGGTTCTAAAGAGCCGCCCCAGAATGGGGATATCGCTCAGCCCCGGAGTAGACGACTTGTTCATGGTGGACGTGTTATCGATAACGCCGCCGATCACGATAACATTTCCGTCATCGACAAGAAGCTCGGTTTGAATCTTATTTGTATCGATTGCGGGTTCGCCGCTGTTGCCGACGTTGTAAATAGTCGTGGAGACCGTATCCTGTTTGGCGTTTATCAGCATTCTCACTTTCCGGTCCGGGGTGATATGCGGAGTGACGGCAAGCTCCAGGAGCACATCCTTGAACGCGGTGGCGGTAACATTGGCGGCGGTATCGCCGACCTGGAGGTAGGGAATCTCCTGGCCCGAACTCACGATTGCTTTCACGTTATCCAGGGTGAGTATCCGGGGGGCGGCAACTACCCTTGTCTGCGATACAGTCTGGAGCGCCTGTATTTGAAGGTCCACGCTGACCAGGGTTTTGCCAACCAATTGGGCAACGATAGCGCCAAATTGGTTTGGAAAGGCCGCAGTCGCGGGATTTATTTGAAATCCCTGGGCGTTTCCGGTGGCCGTGGTGGGATATTGCGTCGAGAACTGAAGATTGGCTCCAAGTGTTCTTTGGTTTTCACTTGACAGAGTGATGATGCGTGCTTCAATCAGCACCTGCGGAGTTGGCCGGTCGAGCCTTGCGAGCAGTTGCCGGGCATATGCGACCCTTGCCGGGTAGTCGGTATAGATGATAAGGCTGGTGCGCTCGTCAACGGACACTTTTCCCCGTTCGCTTTTACCTTCCGTTATTTTAGCGGCTACTTCCGACGGCTTGCCAAAATTTACAGGGAAATATATGGTCGTGAGTTCGCCAAGATCACGGGTTGTTTCAGCCAGGTTCTGCTTGGCCTTGATTGCCTCCGCCTGCTGAACGTACTCCTGGCGCAGCTTGGACTGTTTTGCTATGCGAATCACATTGCCGACCTGTTCTTTGCCCAGGTCGTTCATGGAAAGCACCATATCGAGGACCTGCAGCCAGGGGACATCCTGGACTTTTAGAGTCACTTTGCCGGTTACGTCAGGCTCGACAACGATATTGGTGTTGGTGAGGTCTGAAAGAAGCCGGAGGACATTTCTAAGGTCAGCGTCCATAAGGTCCAGGCTGACAGTTTTGCCTGTGTACTGTTTTGTCGCCGCTGACGGAACGCCTATCTCCTCGGCGGTTTTTTCCTGTTTGGAGGCAGGCTTGGAGGCTTTGGTTTTTTTCAATGCCTTCGCCGGTTTATTCCCTTCGGCATCGTTTGCGGATTCGGACCCGCCGGCCCCAACCTCAGCAGGCGTTTGCACATCCGCTCCCCCCGCTCCCTGTAAAGTCCCCGATTCGGCCGGCTCGGCGCCCACTTCCTCAGAATGCAAACAGCAGCAGAAAAGAAGCGCAAGTCCAAGTATAAAAGCAAGTGTGCCTGTCAATGTATTTCCCTGCCTTTGCATGCGTTCCCCCCTGATAGATTCCGTTAAGACTCAAAACTAAAGACTTGAACCGGCTATTTCTTCGCCCCGTCCTTCTTCTTAGGTTCGGGCTTTTCCAAAAACCGGTAAGTAACAAGATTACACTCCACCTGGAGCAGAGACTCTTTTGCCTGCCTGGTCACCTTAAGCGAATCGACTTTGAGGATTCTGTCCAGCTTTGAGATACTGTCCAGAAAGACCCCCAGATTGTTAAAGGAACCCACAAGGTCGAGCTGGACAGGAATTACGGCATAGAATTCCTTGACTACCTCGGGTTGAGGCTTGAAAAGTATATTTTCCAAGCCCACCCTGGCGCCAAGCCTGGAAACGTTTTCCAGAAGGCCCGGGATTTCTTTCTGGTCGGGAAGGAGCATAAGAAGCTTAGTGAGCTCTTCTTCCGATTGAGTGAGCTCTTTTTTGAGGACCTCAACCTGGACGACCGCAGCCTTTAGAGTGACAAGTTTCTTTTGCTGTTCGCCGATTTGGGCCCTTAGCGAGTCAATGGTATCCAACTGGCTTTGGAACTTTAGAAAGTAGAAAGCACCTCCCATTACCAGCAGGGTAACGGTAAAAAGCAGCACTTTCTGCATGGCGCCAAGCGCCGAGAGTTGTTCCTTGAATTTGTTGAAAATATTTTTCATAGCGGTTACATCTTCGACTTTTTTTGTACTTCGGAATAAGGATAGAAATGATAGGACAACTGGAACTCTCTCAGCTTCATTTCCTTTACGACATACTGCTTTGAGAGCACCAAATTGACACTTCCCTTTTCGATGTACGGAGAAACTTCGAGATTGCGCATGAACTCAACGATGGCCTCGTTGCTCTGGGCTACTCCGTCAACGGTGACCGAGTTGCCCGTCTGGGTCAGCTTATCGAACCACATTTTGTCGGGCGGCACTACGATTGAAAGAAGGGCCAGCATTCGCACCACCGAATCGCGGTCGCTTTGAAGATCCTTGATTATAGCGCGTTTTCTGTCGACCAGTTCCTTTTGCTGCTTGAGTTGCTGAAGGGCCGACTCAAATCCGGCATATTTTTTCACCTCCTGCTGGACCGCCGAGAGCTCGTTTTGCCGGGCACTGATTTCCCGATCGTAGGAAATCCACAAATACCCGATGACCGCCATGGCAAGGACAACAGTGAGAAGATAGATGGAGGCGAATTGCCGGGCGCCTTCCTTTCGTTTTTGCACCCTGACGGGAAGCAGATTTATCTGGATCATTTTTCCTTCGTCTTTCTTAAAGCGAGCCCAAGAGAGATGGCCATCTGCGGTCCTATGTAATCTACGTAAGCAGGATCGAACTGTTTTACATCGTACTGGATACGGGACATGGGATTAAAAATCTCCACAGGAACATCCAGATGCTCCTGCAGCACTTTGTCGAGGCCCGGGATGCGGCACGATCCCCCCGCTGAGGTAAATAGGCCCAATTTTTTCCTCCGGGTAATTATGATAATAGAAGTCTACCGCCCGCCGGCACTCGGTCACCCAGCCGCTTACAGTGGAAACGAAAATCTCTTCCAGGTCCCGGGCAGGATATTTTCCCGCCGACTCACCCAGCTTGACCGATTCAGCCTCTTCAAAGGAAATATTGAAAAAATCCTTTATAGTGTCAGTCAACTGGTTTCCGCCAATCGGGATGCTCCTGGTAAATATAGGTATGCCTTTTTGGGCGATGTTCATAACGGACTTGTTTGCGCCTATATCGAGCAGGGCGATTCTTCCCTCACCAAAGCCCGTAAGTCGCCTCAAAGCAGTTGCTCAGAGCAAAAAAATCCACGTCCACGACAAGCGGGTCGAATCCTGAAAGCTTCAGAAGATTGTTGAAGTCGGTCACAGATTCTTTTTTTGCGGCGACAAGCAAGACATCCATGAAATTGGGACGGTCTTTGGAAATGTCGATTACCTGGTAGTCAATATCGACCTCATCGATATTATATGGAATATACTGGCCGAGTTCCGAATGCATCCTCGCCGACAGTTCATCTTCGGTCATCGTGGGCAGTTCGATCTTCTTGATCATTACGTCATAGCCCGAAATTGAGACCGCTACCCCCCTGCCCTTGATCTTCAGATGATTTGCGAGCGTGCGTATGGCATCAGCCACGACCTCGGGTTTGGCCACTCTTCCCTCATTGAACGCTTCGCGGGGCAGAGGCGCAATGCCCATGCACAAGAGCCTGGGCTTGATACCGGCCGTGTTGGCCTGCAAGAGCTTGACGCAGTGAGAGCCTATGTCCAGGCCCACGAGGTTTTGTGATTTTGAGAATAAAGAAAGCATATTAAAACCGATTCATTTTCCATTGTTAAGAAGTAAGAGCAAAACGAATTCATATAAAAATTTATGTGCAAACGCCATCAAAGGAGCTCGCGTTGAAAAAAGCTGTTGAAACCCAGGGCGACAGAACCAGGCAAAAAAGCCTCGTTCGTGAGTATAGTGAAGCAATAATCATAGCGGTGATCCTCGCCCTTTTCATTCGCGCTTTCGTCGTTCAGGCCTTCAAAATCCCATCGGATCCA
>CAVRZU010000093.1:0-16204 GCA_963725365.1 uncultured delta proteobacterium
TGATCGTGCAACCCATGCTCGCGCAAAGCTGTATATCTCCGCTCAGTAGCTCTCCGTTGGAGGTCGTCGAGGTGAATCCGTGTGCGGAATAGCTGGCATGGTCGGCAACGCCGGCGACATTGTCGATGCCGCTGACGTGCGGCGCATGTGCCAAACCATTGTTCACCGCGGTCCGGACGATGAGGGCATTTACGCCAGTGGCCCAGCGGGACTGGGCATGCGGCGCCTGACATCATCGACCTTGCCGGTGGACGGCAGCCGATTCATAACGAAGACAAAAGCTTGTGGGTCGTCTTCAACGGAGAAATTTACAATTTTCCTGAGCTTCGCCAGGAGCTCGAGGCACGCGGCCACCACTTCTATACCCATTCTGACACCGAAGTCATCGTTCACCTATATGAGGAAATGGGTTCAGACTGCGTGCAGAAACTGCGCGGAATGTTTGCCATTGCCTTGTGGGATGAGCGCAAGCAGCTTCTGCTGCTGGCGCGCGACCGCATGGGCAAGAAGCCTCTGCACTATGCTCGCCACGCAGGCCGGTTGCTATTCGGATCGGAAATTAAAGCTCTGCTGGCAGTGGATCCGGAATTAGCAGAGATTAATCCGGAGGGCCTGCTGCAATATTTTTACTTTGGATATATTCCTGATCCGCACAGTGCCTTTCGGCGCATTCATAAACTGCCGGCCGGGCACTTGATGGAATATTGCCAGGGCGAAGTGAAGATTCGCCGCTACTGGGATTTGCCCGAGTATGGCACGCATCCGGCGATGAGCGAAGAGGAATGTCTCGACGAGTTGGAGCGGCAATTGGAAGAGGTGGTACGCATTCGCTTGATCAGTGATGTGCCGCTGGGAAACCCGTGTTGCCTGCTTGCCAGCCCTGCCATATCGGATACCTGTCGGCGCGACCCGGCCACCATCAAAGCGGCGAAAACGGCGACGGAGAATGAGTTTCGAGAGCATCTAAACAGGGACCACGGCCAGCACATCGAGCGCCCTGAGACGCTGAAATTTACGTACCCGGCTCCCGACGCTGCTCAAATCAAGGCGTATCTTCGTTGGGTAGCAGAGAAGGCCGAACTTGCCGATCTGGACGATTATGCAAGCGCGTTACTATTTTTAGCGATACATGAAAATCAGGAAAGGGACGCATGAAAGGTTTGCAGAGGCCACACTTGACCGATGTGCGGAGATACCACCTACACAACCTGGAATACGCTCAAGCGATAGCGCGAATGCTGGAGCGCGTCACGGGGGACAGTTGCGCTGTCCAGTGGGAGGGCCCGAACGATTTTACTATTCTGCGACAGGAACCGGGCGGGAAGCTAGGCCAAGGCTGATACTTAGCATGAGCCGGTGATGTGCTGTTCGGCCTGAGTTTTTTCCACTTCGACTTCTTAGGCATATTCACATCCTCGACGTGTTTTTGTGCCATCGCTTGCGCCGCTTCGGGGCAGGTAATGGTGGCAGTGGCAGCTTGTCCCATACGCGAACCTCTTCGGCTGGTAGCCATTCACCCGCCGTTACACCACCGAGCCATTCAGGCGCATCTTTTGACAGGAAGTCCGCAAAGAGAACAGCATTTGGAAGATTGCCGATCTCAGGCCGCTCCTCCACATACGGCGTAACGATTATTCTTTCAAGCGTGGGAATCTGTGCTGCGATCTTTTCGACACTTGCCAGGACGTCTACAGTTTTTCCCTTATAGTATTGCGCGTCAACGGTGAACAGGACCTTGGGGCCGATCTGGCCAAGACGGTCGGCAACTGCCAGGGCGCCAAGTTCAGTGCCGCAGGATGACCAAATCGCTCCGATGCTCGTTACCGCGAGCATTGCGATTGCCGTTTCCATCAGGTTCGGCATGTAGGCGCCAACCCGGTCACCCGCGACGACTCCCATGTCCCGAAGCGCCTTGGAAAGTCGCGCAACCGAAGTGTAGAGTTCGGCGTAGGTCATGGTGGCGGCCTTTTGGTTCTCACCCCGAAAAATAAATGCCGGCCGCTCATCTCGAAATCTTAGAAGGTTTTGCGCGAAATTGAGCCTTGCGCCGGGAAACCAATTCGCCCCGGGGAACATGGCAAGATCATCTATGACTTTGTCATATTTACGGGAGGCCTTTATTTCTACAAAGTCCCAGACTGCGGCCCAGAATTGCGGTATACTTTCCACAGACCACCTGTAGAGGCCGGCATAAGAGTCGATATTTTGCCCCGTGGTCCTGTTTACAAAGTCGATGAACCGGGTGATGTTGGCCCTTTTTTTCCACTCGACAGGGGGGGCCCAGACCGGCTTTCTCACTGCTGTATTTGGGGCTGGTTCTTCTTTCATGGCGCCTTCCTCGTAGTCGCAGTCCATGCCTCGGGTCCCCACTTTGCAGGCAGAACGGCCGCCGCAGGCCATTCAGCCGGTACAAGCATGCCTGGTTTTTCGCCCAGTTTCTCCATTAGTTTTCGAAGACCCGGCCGGGCAAACTCCCGATGGCCTTCCTTGATGGTGCGGCCATTGTAGACGGCTTCCGAACGGAGTCTGCGGCCTGCTGTCTTCTCCATCTTCGCTCCGAGCCACAGGACCCGATCGACGTCGTAGCCGTGTTCGATGCCCAGTTCGTCAATCATAACCACCAGGTCCTCCAGGGTGATGAGCCCCACATACCTTGGGTCCTTGTAGTAGTATTCGCCCGTTCCCCTCACAGGACAGTCATCGAGGAAATTGGCGGGCTGTCCGCCCAAGCCGCCAAGGGTCCCCTCGAACCGGCAAATGCCAGCCTGCAGGGCCGCCAGGATTGAGGCGGAAGCAACGCGCTTGGTTTCATGGAGATGGCACAGGTGGGCTTCGGGATCGGGCATGGCATCGAGAATCATCGAGAAATAGCGGTAGACTTGAGCAGCAGAGGCAGAGCCGTCGTGGTCTGCATGCTCGATATCATAGGCGCCTATCGAGAGGAAGCGTTTTGTGAATTCCACGGCATCTTCGAGCCTGGTGGCGCCGGTGATGGGACTCCCCCAGATGGTGCTGACGGTGCCGCACATCTTGATGCCCACATCGGCGGCTTTGCGTATGCAACGTTCGGCCTCTTTCCAGTATTGGCTAAGAGTCGTGCCGGAATTGGCAAAGTGGTGTTCCGGATCTGTAGAGACCATCATCAAAACGCGGTCCGGACCGATCCCTTTGTGTTTGAGCTCAATTGCTCTATCGACGGCGGCTTCGCGGATTGTCACCGCAGTCATGACTATCTCATCGTAGTTGATTGACTTTTTTTCGCAGCGTTTCTTGAATGCCTCACTCCTGAGGGCTGTGAGGACCTGTTCGGCATCCCTGAATTGAGGAATGCCTTCAGGATTACCGAGGTTGGTCACCTCAACTTCTTTGGCTCCTGCAAGGATCGCCTCCTGCGCATAAAAAATCTTGGCGCTTGTGGAGATGAATTTCTCTTCATGCTGAAACCCGTCGCGCACGGTTATGTCCCCGATACTCACCTTCTTTGGCATTCTAGGGAAGATATTCCAGTAATCATATTCACTCATGATCCCAAGTCTCCTTTTTGACTGTTGTTAGAACTTCAGATCACCCCAGTCACTTTTATCAATGGGGGTGCGGTAGCAAAGCTCAAGTGCCCTGGCCAGCTTTTCACGGACCTCTCCGAAGGTGATGACACCGTCATGGAACAATACGGAGCCGGTCAAAAACGGATGTCCCTCGGCATCGTAGCGCTCGATCATCATTTTGCGAAATTCCGCCATTTTGTTCTCATCTACGGTTTCGCCCTTATCTACCATGTTCTTTCTGCGGATAGTTTCCATAACGAAGCCCGCTGTCTTGCCGGACATAACAGTCGTGCGGCCCCTCATGGTCGTAAAGCAGAACACGGGTTTGAAAGCCCTTCCGCACATGCCGTAGTTGGCCGCCCCGTGGTCGGGGCCGATAACCAGCTGTATTTTCGGAACGTTCAAAGCGCTGCACGCACGGACCATATCTGCTCCATATTTTCCTATGCCGCCCCATTCTTCCTGTTGGCCTACCATATAGCCGGGAGACCCCTGTAAAAAGATCACCGGCAGCTTGGCGTTGCCGCAGCGAATCATCCATTCCGTGGCCTTTCTTGCCGCCTCGATATAGATGATTCCGTTCCCATTGGATGCAACGACCCCCACCGGCATCCCTTTCAACCACATCTTGCCCGTAGTGAGTGATTGACCCCGGATGAGGCCGTAGGTCGGTTTGTATTCATGGAAATAGCTGTCATCGGCAAGGCACTTGAGGGTGTCATTTATACTGATTACGCTGTACGTATTGACCGGAGACGAGCGCATCATTTCCTTATGGTCGAACTTTGGCTCTACGGGTTTTCTTCGCTCACAGAAAAGGGGCTGAGCGGGCTCGAACTCGATCATGTCGCGGAGCTTCAGGATGCCTTCTTCCTGGGATTTTACGAGGTGGTCGCAGCCGCCGGAGTGCTGCGTGTGGACATAGGCCCCTCCCAGATCTTCCATTGACACCGTCTCGCCGATGGCCGATTTCACCATTGGTGGGCCGGCCAGAAACGCAAAAGAAAGCTTCTCTATCATTATGGATTCGGAAGCGAGGTAGACGATGTAGGCCCCGCCCGCCGTGTTCCCGCCTGTGGACAGAGTATATTGTCTTATGCCCTTGGACGACATGCGGCACATGTTATAAAACATGGCGCCGAAGTGGCCGTCGTCGGCAAAGCAGCCTAACTGCATCGGCAGGTTGACCCCACCCGAGTCCGCAATGTAAATGCAGGGCAAATTAAGGCGCTCGGCTATAGCCTGTGCCCTCATGTGTTTTTTGAGAGTAATCGGGAAATAGCTGCCGGCCGCAAGGCGGTTTTCATTGGCAAAGATCATACAGTCCTTGCCGTGAACGACACCGACTCCGGTTACTACGCCCCCCCCGGGAATGTGGCCCCTGTTCTCCGAGAGGTAAACGTCCCCGCCGTAGAGCTTTATATCTCCAATGTTGTAACCCGCATCCAATCCGAGTTCAAAGAACTCCGTGCCCGGATCGATCAGCATCCTGATTAGCTCACGCATTGGTCTTTTGCCCTGCTTGGCAAGGCGTTGGAGTTGCTTTTCGCCGCCGATATCGTAAGCCTCTTTGCGGTGTTCCATGACGGTGGCATCCTGTTCTTCCCAATGCCTGAGACGCTGTGTCCGGACTTCGTCTTCCATAATAGCTCCCTTAAAAACAGTCGTAAGTCGTAATCTGTAAATCCTGTCTAAATCTCCGAAGACTGACCACCGGCCGCTGGCCACTGATTCTCAATGCTCACCGTCTTCCTTGCTTCGCTCAGCGTCTCTGCCGAAAGTCCGCTCGACAGGACCAGGCTGTGCAGCCTTGATCCTAAAAGTCTTTCGAGGAAACGCCCGCACTGAATCAAACGGTCGATATCTATTCCCGTTGAGATGCCCATCTCTTCGAAGGCGTATACAAGGTCTTCGGTGGCCAACCCGTGTGGGTCGCTCTTTCCCAAAGACTTAGCGGAGACTGCCGTTCTGAAATAACTGTGGACGCCTGCCCCTCCAAGGCTGGACTTGAAAATGCGTATCCCGGACTCGTAAGCAGCCAGGACATTGGCCAGTCCCATTCCACGGTTATCATGGAAATGGACCGCCAGCCTCGATGCTTCCACCTCCGATGCACAAAGACGCACATGTTGGCGTACGGTTACCGGGTTGGCTATTGCCAGCTCGTCGTTTAAGCACACGAGATAACAGCCGAGCCGGACCAGTTTTGCTGCCATGGAGCACAAATTCTCGATGTGATTGTCGTCTTCTCCGGGATAGCCGAAAGCTGCGCCGATGTACGCACTCACTTTCACTGCGTTTGCTTTGGCAATTTCGCAGATCGTGCTGATTCTTTTCAGCGATTCGGCGACGCTGCTGTTAAGCGTGGAGTAGCTCAAACGGTCGGTCAAAAAGATCCACACCGCGATTTCATCTGTTTTGCAAGCTATGGCGTTGCGGCATCCGGTTTCATTAGGGACTAAAACCTGGCAGACTTTCTGCTGCTCCTTCCGGCCCCGGCCGAGCCGAATCCCGGAGAGCACATCGACCGCGTCCTTCATTTGAGGCGCAGCCTTGGGATGAACGAAGGAAGTAACCTCTACCTTCGGGAATCCGCAATCAAAGAGCAGGTTCACCAGGGCGATCTTCCGGTCGGAAGGAATGTACGTCCGGTGGTACTGGAGCCCTTCTCTGGGACCTATTTCGATAAGCTCTACATCTGGATGCATGGATTCATCTTTGATCAGGTACGTGCATTTTCACTTCTTTTCACGCGAAGCCGCGAAAAAAGAACAAACTGCCGATCACCCATAAGCACTGTCTATAATCTGCTCTTATTCCGGTCATTCCTCGTAAGGCAGTGCCGGCAGCACGGATGAGGCCCTTTTTCTTCGCGTGAAAAAGTTAAGCATTCGTTACGCGCAAGAACCGTTCCAAATTCTCGAGAGGAGACGAGGTTGGAATCAAGAACCGCTTTATACAAAGAGCCCGGGGTTTATTATTGTGTTATCGAGTCGAAAAACAGGTTGGCAGGGAGTGAATAAATGTATACTCATCGTAACAGCAGGACATCTTGGCACCTTTTTTATACAATTATTCAAGCCTCGGAGCCTCTTGGAAAACTCAAGCTTAAGGATATATCCCGGACTCCGATCCGGGAGAGGGCAGGGGGGATTTTTCTTGCCGCCGCCGTAGGCGGCGGCAAACCTGGCTGACGGTCACACCGCCCGCCACCTACGAAATCCCATGTTTTTTCAGCTTCAAATAAAATGAGCGGCGGCTGAGACCAAGGGCCTGCATGGCTTTGGTCCGGTTTGGATATCGGTTCAGGATCACCTCGATAAGGTCCTTTTCGAAAGCGTCCATTACATCCCTGTAGACGAAGCCGGGCCGGATGTCCTCCGAATCGGCGCCTTTTTGGGGAATCCTCTTGTTCAGCGAGGCCCGGCCCCCCGATAGCAGCAGATAATGGGGCAGGTCGCTTGGCTCTATGACGTCGGAATCGGTCATATTGAGCGCGTAGTGCACCACGCTTCGCAGCTCCCTGGCGTTACCCGGCCAGGCGTGGGCATAGAAGATATCCAGTGTGGCCCGGCTGATCCCGGCATTTTTTTTATACTGTTCACAAAAAAAAGACAGGAAGTGCCCGGCAAGAAGTTCTATGTCCCGCCCCCGTTCTCGTATAGGCGGCACATGGACGGTCATTGTGTTTAGCCGGTAATAAAGGTCCTCCCTGAACTTCCCTTCGAGCATCATTCTATTGAGGTCCCTGTTGGTGGCGCTCAAAACTCGTGTGTCAACAGGTATACACTTCTGATCTCCAACCCTTCTGAACTCTCCCTCTTCGAGGACCCTTAGAATCTTGGCCTGAGTGTTCAACTCGAAGTCGGCGACTTCGTCGAAAAAAATCGTTCCTTTATCGGCGAGGTCAAACAGGCCCTTTTTGCCCTCTCGTCTTCCTCCGGTAAAGCTGCCGGAGGCGTAGCCAAAGAGTTCGGATTCGATCAATGTGCTCGGTATGGCCGCACAGTTTATGCTCACAAATTCATGATTGCGGCGTTGGCTGGACTCGTGAATTGCTCGAACCAACAATTCCTTTCCAACCCCGCTTTCACCCGTGACAAGGACGGAAAAGTCCGCTTTGCAGGCCTTGTAAGCCATATGCAAAGCGGCCCTGAAGCTGTTGCTCGTCCCCACAAGTTTACGGAAAGGAAGAGGCAGTTCGACCCCCTGTGCGATGCCGGCCTCCAGGTAGGACTCCACATACCGCTGTTTTGCCTGAAAATCATGGCAGGCGGCATCCTGGTGGAACCTGTTCATTATGGTAACGGATTGCGTAAAATCCGCCGGCGAAGGTATAAGCAAAACCGAGCAGTTGAGGCCCGTTTTGAGGGCCTCAACGTATTTGTGGACATGGAATACCTCAGTGCGATTGGCCATGGCCTTGAGGGTGATAGAATCCGGTTCGATATCGCAGAGCTTGCGATCAATAATGGACTCGGCGGGCAAGCCAATGATGCGGCAGTAGGCTTCGTTTGCGTAAACGACGGACCCGTCCTTCGCTGTAATGAGGATCGCGTCGCCTACATGTTCTAGAATTCGCAAATCGTTATTGGACATAGTTGATCAACTTGACCGCATTGTTTGAGTTTTCAGTGATTACTCAAAACTCAAAACTGTTTCACTTTCCCTTATATACGGGTTTCCTTTTTTCTCTAAAGGCGACTAACCCTTCCATGCGATCCTCAGTGGGAATTGTGACCCAGTAGGCATTCGATTCTATGGCAAGGCCCGTATTGAGGTCCACTTCGCAACCGTAGTTTATGGCGTACTTTGCCTGGCTGACGGCGATCGGGCCGGCTTCACATATCATCGCAGCCATCTCCAGGCATGCGTCCATCAACTTTTCGGCAGGTGCGACTTTATTGACCAGGCCGATATCGAGGGCTTCCTTTGAATCAACGCGCCTGCCGGTGAAGATTAGCTCTTTGGCCTTGCCCTTTCCCACAATCCGCGGCAGGCGCTGAGTGCCGCCGCCACCGGGGATTATGGCCAGCCGTGTTTCGGTAAGGCCCATCGTTGCATTTTCTGAAGCGATACGTATGTCACAGGCGAGCGCAAGCTCGGTGCCGCCCCCCAGGGCGATTCCGTTCACTGCCGCAATGACCGGCTTGTTCATGTATTCAATGAAAGTGAACAGACTGCGAAGGGTTAAAATGAATTGTCTCACCTGGTCTTCGGGCATCGATGCCCTCTCTTTCAGGTCGGCTCCCGCGCAAAAAGCCTTTTGGCCGGCGCCCGTTATTACGATTACCCGTACTTCCGGGTCCCACTGAAGGGTTTGGACCTTTTCTCCCAGTGCCCTGAGCAAATCGAAATTCAAGGAATTCATTACGTCAGGCCGATTGAGCGTCAAAATACTCGTTTGTCCCGACCGATCTTCCAAAACCATTGGCTGTTCCATTTTTCCTCCTCTATAATACGATTTGATTTTCAATGGCGGTCAGACGCCTTGGGAGTTATTCTCTGCGCTCTTTGCGTCTCTCAAGATCAACCGCAGCCGCGCGAACGAATCGCTGGATTGCGCGAGTTGTCGATCGGTGAAATGTCATCAGGATTATGCGTCCGGCCTTTTTAAGAGTCAACCAAAATTGGTTGGAAATACTAATTGCAAGTGTCTTAAGGACTGTATACTGATTTGCTGTGCTATCCAGCTTAATCTACATACCTTGAACGGATTTTATAGATATTGAACCGGGGATGGCTCCCGCTGCTGCAATTCAAAGCCGGAGTCCGTACCTGAATTGATACAAGGGAAAAGAATTCCTGGAGTGGAGACGAATCGCCGAATTGCGCGAGTTGTCGATCTGTCAACGGTTGCGAAATAGCGTAGAGTGATTAATCAAGTTTAGCGAAAAACTCACTAAATCGGAGGCAAAACAATGAACGGCAATCTGGAATTCCTGAATCGCCGGGACTGCATTCTGCTGCTGGTGGACATTCAAAAGCCGCTGCTTGACCTGTGCATTGAGCGGAACCGGACAGTCCTAAATACAGGCGCTCTGATCGAGGTTGCAGAGCTCTTTGAGATCCCCATTCTGTGCACTGTCCACAATCCGGACAAATTAGGTCCGTTTCTGCCAGAGCTTGTCGATAAGATTTCCCGGCCCAAGCTGATTGGCAAAATGGAATTCAGTTGTTTCGAAAACGAAGAGATCGTTCGGGCAATCGAGGAAATAGGGCGCAACACTCTGCTTCTTGCGGGCATGGAAGGGCACGTGTGTATTTTCCACACCGGCGTGAGCGCCCTGCGTCTTGGATATCGCGTCCATATCGCTCAAGACGCGGTGACATCGAGGGGCGCATCAGACAAACAAACAGGCATGCATCGCCTGGACAGGGCGGGCGCAGTGATGAGTTCGACTGAGATGATCATTTTTGAACTGCTCAACCGGGCGGGAACAAGCGAATTCAGGGCGCTTTTGCCGCTGCTGAAGAAACTTAAACCCGAGTAGTTTTTCATCATCTAACTGTAAGGAGGACAGGAAATGACGAAAGCTGAATTGGTTGCAAAGATCGCAAGTGAAGGTGGAATTATCAAATCACAGGCTGAAAAAGCCTTGGACGGATTAGTTGCGGCTGTTTCCGCCGCTTTGTCGGGCGGTGACAAGATTACGCTGGTAGGTTTCGGGACTTTCAGCGTAGCGGCAAGATCTGAACGTGAAGGACGCAATCCCCGAACAGGCGAAAAGATCAAAATCCCGGCCTCAAAAGCTGTAAAGTTCAAAGCAGGCAAGACTCTCAGCGAAAAGATCAAGTAACGGAATTTAATGCCCTCCCATTCAATAGAATGATGTCAATAGCCTTCATTTTGCCGAACTGGCCCAGGCACGCATTGCCTGGGCCACCCGAGTCTAGAGTTTAAGCCAAAATCCTCAGCAGTGATCGCAGCTGGGGACGTATGTAACCGGTGGAGCGCTGCACGGATTACAAAGGGAAACGCCGCAAGAGCCACAACTAAGAGCGGTGAAAGGGGCCGCCACGATAGCGGCCGATACCGCCACCGCTCCATAGACTATCGCCCCCGCCGCCACGAAAGGCGCGGCAAGCGCGTCGCCCCAGCAGCATTGCGCTTCGGCAGTCGTTGTTCCGACGACCATGAGTAAAGAAAGAGCCAAACAGGCTATAATTAAAGCTGATTTAGTCTTCATGTTTTGACCTCCTGGAACTTGGTTCAATTAAAACTTCCTAATATCCACTGAAAATAAAGTATTGACGTTCTCTCATTTGTCCATGCCTTCCTGGCTCTTCGTTTCCCTATATTGTTAATTTGTGCGAGAGAAAAAGAGCAAAGGTGGGGACGTTGCCTGGCGATTTAAGAGCGGCAGGGAAAATTTTCGACCGACCTTTCCTGGAGATCGAGGATTTTGCCGGCATAACCAGCTAATTGGCGGCTTCCTTTCCCGCTTGGCAGCGATGCATACGCTCGACAAGTGCGTTACGATCGGACCATAGAGACGCACGCAGACCGCGTGCCGGAAGATGAGTAACCGGTTTAAAAGCTGACCCAGCTTGCCCATTTGAATGGTCTGATGATTTTCTTCTAATGACAGATTATTTTATGGTGAGGTGCACTCGCAGGCCGTTGAATGCAGCAGGTATATAATCTTATCGGGTTCCGCAGGAGGTCCCAAATTAAAGCGCCATCACGGGTTTTCTTATTCTTGATAGCTTTGGTTCTCTGCAACACGCTGTTAGAGATTACTGCCAAAAGGGCAAGTGCCGGGTTTGTTCCGTCCGCGGATCGCCTTTCAATTAGCCAACCCCGGTACTCTGGACAATGGAAAGGCCCGGATCTTAAAGTAATGCTACAGATATTCTCGCGATCAGGGACAAATAGACCTGTCCGGTAACGTAATATTTGCCCATTCTATGGCTATGGGCTACACGCTGCTGCACGATTTTCGCCTGGGTGCGATATTTTTGGATGAAAACGGCAAGGCCCTCCAATCAAATGGACTGGTCACGGAGCGCGGGTCCTTCGACTCAATTCCTTTTCATGCCAAGCTAAAACTCCTATCCAGCTCGGTTTCCATGGCCTTCAGCTATCAGGGAGAAGCCGGCGGAGGTGACAGCGGGCCACTTCTTTCTGGTTCTACCCGATCCGCTGATAGATTTTTTGGACATTGGAGACACTCACGCGTACTTCGTCACCAATTCCCGAAGCCTAGTATGTGGAATGAGACTGTCAAGAGTAGTCGTGGTAAATACTTTCCCGTTTAGGCGAAGCAATAATTGGCGCATATCCTCTCGCCTTTGTCGAAACCCACGGCCATCAATACAGGCGATTACCTCATAACTCGGGCGGCCAGCTGCAACGTGTTGTTCCGCTGAGTCTCCAATTCCTTGATGCGCGCTACTTTGTCTCTGGCTGTCCCATCGTCGCTTGTGATCTTGACCTCAATTACCGCAATGGGGCTTATTTCATCCGGAATGCAGAAATCAGGGGCTTGACCGAAACCTGGAATCCTTTCCGCTCTTCCGGTTTTTCGGTAAGAGACCCCGGCCCGGCGCAAACTCTCTTCGACAGCGTTTTCCATAACTTCTCCCACCAGTTCGGAAACAGCATCGCGATGCCCGGCGAAAGGGCGCCCAAGATAACGTTCGTAGAGCAAAACTGCATAAGGAATATTTTCTGCGGCCGCGTACTTAAGAGATTCCAGGCCGCTTGAGTATCAAATTTAGCCAAGCGGTGAATAAAGCCTTCCTGGTCCTCCGGTGCTCCTTTTATGATGTAGCTGATAGCAACATTGATGAGATGATCGAGTCTTTCCAATGTCTTCGGTCGAATTGGCAGAGTGTTGCCTAATTTCCGAGCTTTCTCCGCTCGATCTCGATACCGCGACAAGACTCTTAGAATATACTCGGGATCTTCCCGGCATTGTCTATCGAGAGTCCTGGCCGCGCCTTGGGTTGTGTCGCTATCCAACTCGGAGCGAGCCAGTTCCGCCCATTCCGGCGCGGTCATCCCTAAAATTGATCTGATGACACCAAAGACCCGGCTGTTTTCCTGTAAAGCGCTATTTACCGTAATCTCAGAAAAATCCTCAAAAGCCTTAGTGCTGCGTTTAAGAATCTCGTAGGCGTCACGGAAGTGAGTGTATTTGGGGAAACCCTTACCCATCGGCATGAGGATAAATTCGGAGACCAAATCGGAAAAAACAGCATCGACCATTTCTTCAAGATGCTGCTTAAGTTCTTGCGGGGAAAGCTCAAAAGGCCGTTTTGACGTCAATAATTTTTCCTTTCCCGATTGCTGACCGCATGATTTCCTGGATGAGGCGCTCAGCATCGAGTTGGTCTCTAAACTCTGCGATGAACACCCCAGCGAGACCCATTCGCTCCTTAAGCGTGGCTCCTGATTCCCATTCATCTCTTAGCCGGTTGATGGCTTTCCGGGCGATTTGGCCGGCGAGCAGACATCTGAGGTCTCCCTCAGTAACCTGTAGGCTGGCTTTCCCGAGTGCGATGAGATCTTTTTTAGTCTTTCCTCGACAGAATCCGGGTCGGTCCCGGATTTCACTTTTCGGCATACGAAAACGGAATCGAGAACGGATGATTTGGTTCGGGCTATATGAAGCGAAGCGCCCATTTCCGCCGGGACCGGCAATGCGGCGGTGCAGTCAAGCCCGGCGTCCAAGATAGCCACGACTATCGGAATATAGGCGTTTGGATCGTTATGGTGGAAAGTGAAAACAAAAGGCGCCCCTGACTTCAAGGCCCCGGCGTAATGGCAGAATATCTTCGACAACCCCTTTGTAAAATGATCCAGGCCTCGCCCCATTGCCTCGTTGCCGGTCAGTTCCTGGAGGGTCCTGGTCGAAGACGCTTTGAAAACATCGAATTCGCCGGCCACTGCCAGGCGCAGCCATGCGTAGCAAAAATCCATTAGTTCCGCATACTGGACATTGTCGAAATAGGGCGGATCAGTGAATACTCCGTCGAGAGTATCAGGCTCAAGCGGCACTTGTTCTGCGGATTGTGAGTTTATCCAAGCCTCGCGGGCATCTGCTTTGGGAAACCGATTCACCTGCTCGGCCCCGATGCTTTCTCCCACGATGGGAATTAACTCTTTTCTATGTCCATTCTGCCTTGTCTCAAACGGCTGCCGGCAATACTCCTTGGCCCTGCGGTATTTTTCAATGAAGTGACGGAAAGCTCCCGATCCGACCTTAGGAATGCCCAGCAAAGCGTTTTCACATTGAACCAGCCCCACCGGAAAGCCGTGAACGCTGAAAATGTCCTGGCACTTCAGCGCGTATGTATCGTAGCGTGCCAGCATATTTTGGTAACGCAGGAAATCGGAGAACACGGTTAGTAGAGCGTGTCTTATCGAGCTGTCTTCAACTGCCGATATTCTTTTAAGCAGTAACCCGAGTCCCAGGAGTTGGCGCTCATTGAACATTTCCCGGAACAGTTTATAGCCCCAACGGTGAAGGCGTTTTGTTTCATCTCCGGAAGGAATGGAAGTTGATGGGATCGGCAGTTCGGTTTGTCTCTGTTCAAATTTCTGTTTCGCTTCCGAGTATCTTAGAAGATCTAAATCGTAAGGCGTCTTAAAAAACCGTCCCTGATGGTTCGGCTTGCAAGCCGAACAATGATATTCAATAGCCCACATACGGTGCTTGGGCGGGTTGGAATGGTTTTTCTCCGGATAAGGAAAAACATGGGAACAGTCCGAACACTTTATCTTGTTTTTTTTGGCTGGGCCGTTCACAAACACAGGCTCACCGCAGGCGCGGCAGGATTCCGGCTGACTAAGTGTTGGCTGGCTCATAAATTCATTGAACTCGCCGCACTTACGGCAAACGATGACATGGCAGGGATGCCGTTCAGCTTCCGCCAGCAAGTAGCCGGGAAAAAGGTCGTTTTCCGTTCCGCATTCCGGGCAAGTCTGGGTTTTCACCCAAAGGAAGTACTTGACATCAGCCGCCCCGCCACAGAGTTTGCAAGTGGTGATATACAGGGGACCGATTTCCCGCTCCACGTCGCGGATTACCGCCCGGGCATTTTGTGCGAAAGCCTCCAGATCGAGAGGCGCTAAAGACTGGCGAACGATCCAAAAAGCCATCGGGTTGATATCGGCGCCAATGACACTGAAGCCCAGACGATTGGCCTCAATGATCGGGGTTCCCCCTCCCATGAAAGGGTCTGCGATAACTCCTTTGAACTGGTGAGCTCGCCAGTAGTCCTCGGATAAAATTTTCGCTATTAAATTCGCGAGCAAAAGATTTCGGAAAACTGCACGGTCCGGCGCGCAAACCATTTATGGATTCCGATTATTGGTCGGTAGCCTGTTGAATCTGCTTCTCTTTTTGCGCCAGGGAGGCAGTAAATTGATGTCAAAGCGAGATTCCAAAGAACCTGGAGTCTCGTTTTGTCCGGACGTGGAATCATTTCGCTGCCTGGGATAAACGATAATTGCCTGTCGCATCTCGCCCCTGGGCGGTGGGACCGCCGGCCGTGTTCGCCGCTGCCTTCGGAGGCGGCAAGAAAAATCCCCCCCTGTCCCCCTTTGAAAAAGGGGGGTGATTGCCCCGCCTTTTCATGCTTTCAGGGTGTCCCGGAGGAACTTGAAATAACTGTTTCAAAAATACTGCCGCAGGATGTTTTCCGAAAGCTTCGGTCAAGCAAAACAGGCTCTAAACTATCATAGATTTCGTGGCAAAGTGAATCAAATGGATATTTTCGCCCGAGAGAGGGCTATTAGTTTTGAGTTTTCAAATTTACTATTCACTAGTCACCGCAGAATATTCCCATCTGCTCCCCGCTGGAGCGTCGATAACGCGGATGCCGCATTTGAGAAGATCGTCTCTGATTGTGTCGGATTCGATCCAGTTTTTCTCTTTTCGCGCGAGTTCCCGGTCGCGGATCAGTTTTTCCTCCGTCGGGGTCAGAAGACGTGAATTGAGGTCAAAAAAGCCCAAAATGGAGTTTGCCCTGTTGGAATATTTCCATGACCTGCAACTTTTGCGATCCACTCACTCCGGTTTGATCGATTATCGGGTTTGCCTGTCGAATGAAACTGAATATGGCGGCAAGGGCACGCGGAATATTGAGGTCGTCGGCCAATGAGTCGAGAAATTTTTGATCCAGAGCGCAGATCATATCGGAGAGTTTGCTGTTTTCGCCTGCCGAACCGTCGGAGGCGCGGACCTTCAATATGAATTCGTCGATTTGCCTCAGTCCCCGGACTGTGTTGGACAGATTGTCAGAGGTGGCCTGAATCGGCTTTCTATAATGAGTGCTGAGGAGCCAGTAACGGATCTCGCGGGGTGAAAATCCCGTTTCCAAAAGCTCCCGCACGGGCTTGCTTTCGTCCACCGGGGTTGGAGCCTTTGGCCTTCCTTGCCGACCAGACGCGTTCCGGCGATCATCCAGATATTGGCGAAAGGCTTGCCGGTTATGGCTTCACCAATTTCTCTCCATGTTTTCCAGGTGCGGGAAAAGAAAATCCATGCTGCTCACCACGATGTCGGACCGTGGCCCAAGATCATGGATGGCCGCTGAAGCCGCCGATATGTGCCACGTCGGAATAACGTTGCCCCAGTCGGTTTTTAAAAAGGCGCCGATTTTTAGCTAGCAAGACCAACCGAACCAAGAAAAGCGACATAACACAA
>CAVRZU010000094.1:0-7099 GCA_963725365.1 uncultured delta proteobacterium
TCATCACTTGAGAAGAGGCAGGTCCTCAGTTTTCCATCCGCTGTTACCCTAAGCCGGTTGCAGCTCGGACAAAAATGGTCGGAGACCGGGCTTATTATTCCGATTTTCCCCGGAGCACCCTTGAACCTGTAATGGAGGGCCGGACCGTTGCTCTCGCCCGCCCCGGAGGGCTCAAGAGGCCCAACACGGCTCAACCGCTCAAGGATTTCAGAGGCCGGTATAAAAAGTGCCTCATGGTCGAGCTGCCGGAAAGGCATAAACTCAATGAAGCGGACATCAAACGGGAAACGAAATGTCAGACGCGCCAAATCTTCGATCTCGTCGTCGTTTACCCCGCACATGATTACAGCGTTCAATTTGACGGGCGAAAAGCCCACCCGATGAGCGGCCATAATTCCAGCCCACACCCGGCTGAAAAGATCCCGCCTCGTGATTGCCGCAAACCTCTCCGGTTTCAAAGTATCAAGGCTGACATTAATTCGCCTGATACCAGCCGCGAGAAGCCCTTCGGCGAACTCCGAAAGCAGAACGCCGTTTGTGGTAAGACTCAGGCTCCTCAAGCCCTGCACCTTCGAGATGCTCCCGCACAAACTGAGTGCGTCCTTTCTGACCAGGGGCTCTCCGCCAGTGATCCGTATCTTTGATATCCCCATCGAGATCGCGATGCCTGCAAGCCTTACGATCTCTTCGTAGCTCAGAATTTCCGAGTGCTCAAATTTTGGGACTCCGCTCGCCGGCATGCAGTAGGAGCAGCGAAGATTGCACCTGTCAGTAATCGACAGTCTTAGATAATCGATCTTTCTGTGGAAAGAATCGGTAGGCGGAGCGGGCATTCAAATTTTCCTGTCTGCATTGATGTTTTTGACTTTTCGAAACCGGTTATTTCATAACATGGCCGGATAAGCTTTTATAAAACATAATAAAGTGAAATAAAACACTCTTGACTTTGACTTTTCACTGTGATTTATGACTGACCAGTCCGTATCAAGAAAAGGGGCCTGCTTTGTCTCTAAAGTATCCAGACCAGCAAAATCTGAGCGCAATTGTTAAGAAAATGGCACTGGCCGGGAACAGGCAGGCGTTATTCGATGCAATTGACCGGGAGATGGCAGGTTCATCTCCTGAAACGCTCACCGAAGAATTTTCGCACTGGTTGCTCCAAATGCGTGGGACTTTGCGGACCGGGCCTCTTCACGACAAGATCAGCCTTTCGGTTCTGATCGAAGCCCTCGAGGAGGTCGCCCAAAAAAAAGGCATACCTGCCTCGCGCTTCTACCCGAGCCTGCTGGAGAAAATTCTGATCGAAGAGCCTGCTCCGCTCCTGCCAAAGCTCGGCGCCAAAGAGAGGATCCTCGAGGCTGCCCTGGAGGTTTTTTCTCTTAAAGGTTTTCATCCGGCTACGATGGACGAGATAGCTGAGAAGGCCGGCGTTGGCAAAGGGACCCTTTATCGCTATTTTGAAACCAAGGAAAAGCTCTTTGCCGAACTGGTGCGCCTAAGGCTCGATGAACTCGGGAAGAAGGCCGGTTGCGAAATAGACAACCAGGATGATGTGCTCACGATGATTTCCAAGTACATCCGGAACTATTTCGAATTCTTCGACCGGAACCAGCAGCTTTACAAGCTGATCATCCAGGAACAGCTGGATATGGGTGAACATTCCTCGGGCGAGTACTTCAGAAGGGTCATGAAGTCCATTCCGAATCTCAAAAGGAAAGTCTACGAAGGCACCCAACAGGGGATACTCAAAGATGTGGACTTTCAGACCGTCTTCTACGGGACCATGGGCTTTGCACACGGAGTAATACAAAAGTGGCTTGCCCGGGACTGTTCCTACCCGCTCGCAGACGAGCTTCCGCGGGTACTGGAGGTTTTATTTCATGGATTTGTCAAAGACGACAAAAGAATTCAACGCAAAAACTGACTTGACCAGGAGGGTTTAAATGAGCATCACAGCGGAAGAGACCAAAATTATCGACATTATCGCAAACCAGCTCGGGGTTGATAGAGATATGGTGACCGCGCGCGCAAATATAGTTGACGACCTTGGGGCGGATTCCCTTGACGTTGTTGAACTGGTAATGGCGCTCGAGGAAGCCTTCGATACGGAAATACCCGATGAAGATGCCGAAAAGATTCGCACGGTTCAAGATATTTTCGATTATTTAAAAACTAAGGCTGCAGCCTGAGACAGCAGCGGGGAGCGGGAAGAAACACTTTCTTCCCGCTCCCCGCTCCCTGCTTCCTGCTCCTTCCTGCTTCCCGCTTCAGGATTTTAATTGAGTGACTTCCAGGTTCTTACCTCTGTCGAGCGGGTGGTTTCTCAAAGCCGCTCGGTAATATTTCATCCAGACCGTATAGTCCCCGTAATATTGAAATGGGCAGATACACTCAGTCCATCTCCGTCATGGGAACATCCCTGCCATTTCTTTGACGATACGCAGGAAAGCGTTCGCTGGATTTTTACCCTCGACGTTTTAAACTACTGTTTCTGGCCCGGCCCGGGCGAACCGGTCTGGACAGTCATCTACAAAGACAAGCCGCACTCCGGGTACTGGGGTCTTGCTGCAAGTCTAAAGCGGGCGCTGGAGCAGGGCTTCCCTATAACAGATCCTCATTTCCTCTCCACTGTAGGCTCATCGGAGCTTGACAAAATTTTTTCCGGCCTTGGCACGATCCCGATGTTCGAAGACAGACTGAAAAACCTCCGCCAGGTGGGCCGGATTATACTCTCGGAACTGGGGGGAGACATAATGTCCCTGTTCGATGCCGCGTCCGGCAGCGCCCTCCGTCTGGTGAAGGCGATTGTCTCTCATTTTCCGAGCTTTCGCGATGAGGCCCGGTACGGAACTCAAAGAGTTTACTTCTGGAAAAGAGCACAGATTTTTGCCTCTGACGTTTTCACAGCTTTTGAAGGCAGCAAATGGGGGAAGTTCCACGACATCGACAGGCTCACCGCATTCGCCGACTACAAGCTTCCACAGGTGCTCAGGGAACTTGGCGTTATTTCATATATTGCGCAGCTTGAAGCCCGGGTTGACTCAATGCAATATCTTCAACCGGGCTCCGAAGAGGAAGTCGAAATCCGGGCAATGACCGTATGGGCGGTCGAGGAACTTAGAAAGGGTTTCGCAGATTTAGGACGCAAACTTACGAGTCCCCGAATCGATAACTGGCTCTGGCAGTTGGGCCAGGAGGACGCTTTCCGCAAACGCCCGTACCACCGATGCCGAACGATTTTTTACTAATTGAATTACAAAATCGAATTCCGCCCGTGGCCGCGCCTTCCATACCGATGGTGATTCGTGGTCTAAATACATTCTTACGTGATACGAACAACGCCGCCGTGGAAGCCTGCGCTACCGCCGGGACAGATTCATATTGATTAAAATCCTCTTGTAAATTCCCGAATAAAGTGTGATTAAATAAATTTGGCGTCAAAATCGCTCCTTTCCTGCCGCTGGTAATGACTCAAGGGACGTGGGAAGGTCTATCTTTTGCATGGCTAATCCGATCCAGTGCCTGGACGAGAGCACTCAATCTTATGAACCTGGGATTCGGGAGGAAACAATATGAAAGAGAGCAAACGTAGAATTGCCATTTGCTCCCTGTGTTTGCTTGTGTCACTTTCTGCCCCTGCATTCGGACAGCAAAAACTGCAAACCCAACCGGAACAGTCTTTGTCAAAGACTCGCGCGGCGGAGAGCAGGCGGGCGAAATTGAACCAGGACTTATTTGCGGCTATTGACGCGCAGGTAGCCGGGACGGTTCGCAAATTGCTTGCCTCGGGCGCTGATGTCAACGCCAGGGACCGTGAGGGAATGACCCCGCTGATGCACGCCGCACTTTCCGGAAACCCGGATTTGACCCAATTGCTTCTGCGAAAGGGCGCTTCCGTAAATCCGTACGACGGTTTCGGAGTGACAGCGCTTATGCAAGCGGCTTGGGCCGGCCATGCGCAGGTGGTTGAGATACTGCTTGCCCAGGGTGCGGACCCCAATTTCCAGACCGTCCTTGAATTCCCCATGTTCAAGAAAGCGGGAGCCACCGCTCTGATGGGAGCCAGCATAAACGGTAACCTTGAAGTGGTAAAACTCCTTCTTGAAGGCAATATTCGAGTAAATCAGCAGGATGCTCAAGGTCAGACCGCCCTTATTCACGCTTCCCAGGGTGGGTACGCGCAGATCGCCGACCTTTTGATTTCCAAAGGCGCCGCAACGGAAATACAGGACGAGTTCGGCAGAACGGCGCTTACGGTTGCGACGATCTATGCCAGTATGATGTGGTTTGCGTTCTGGTCCTTCGGCCGGCGTAAACGTGCACACCAAAGACTTTAACAATATGAAGCCCATTGTTTACGCCTCCGCTCTTGATCGTGGCCGGATCTACAAATACCTTGAGGCGGTTATGGCCAGAAGCCTTAGGCTCAGGCCGGCGATAAAGCCCGCCCCGGGAGTAAATTGAAAAATGGACGTTTTCAAAGGCAAGGAAAGAAGGCGCGCCGAGCGATTCAAGGTTGAGTGGGCCGGTACGCTTACGTGTCTTTTCCCGAACTACGAAGAAGATGTCGAGGTTATGGTGAGAGAAGTCTCGACAACCGGCGCGGGTCTGGAATTGAAGTCGCTCAAGGTAGGCCCCCATCATCTGGTGACCGGCAGCGAATCGAGCCGGTTTACTTTGAAAGTCGCCTTGCCCGCCGGGGCACTCTGGACACCGGTCAGAATAGTATGGTACAGCACTGAGCAGGAGAGAGCCACATTTAAAGTGGGTGTGATGTTTCTGAAAACGTCCGAGGAGCACCGGTCGGCAATCGAGAAGCTTCTGGCCGATGTTGCGCCCGGCGCTTTCGTTATCTGAGGAGCACAAACCGGGAATGTATCGCGCCAAAGATTTTCAGGCGATAATGATGGATCTTGACGGTACGCTTCTCGATACCCTTCAGGACCTCGCCGATTCAATGAACGGCACTCTTAGAAGTTTCGGATTTCCCGTCCATCAATTGGAAAAGTACAAGTATTTTGTCGGCGACGGTATGACCAATCTCGTCATTCGATCCCTTCCGGATTCGGCGAAAAACCGACGCTTCTGGCCTGATATCGCGCTTTGTCTTGAAGTGATGCGTAAAAATTACGGAGCGCAACTGGAATGTGAAAATCCCGGCCCTACCCCGCAATCCCACAGCTTCTTGACGCCCTGGCCGCCCGCGGCCTCAAAATGGCTATTCTTTCCAATAAGCCTCAAGACATTACGCAGAAAGTCGGTAGAAAAGGTCTGTGCGGGCCTGGCGTTTTCGAGCGCTGTGGTTGGCGAGAGGCCCTTGATCCCCAGAAAGCCCGACCCCTCTTCAGCTCTGGAAATCGCCAACCGGTGTTTGGGGATTGAACCAGCAGCCGGCTTCCTATACTCCTTCGGCGATACCTCCACCGACATGAAAACCGCAAATGCCGCCGGGATGTATGCGGTAAGGTGCGCTTTGGGGATTTCGTCAGCGCCGAAGAACTCGTCGAAAGCGGCGCCTCAAAGGCTCATCGCCAAGCCCTGTCGAACTGCTTGCAACTGCTGTGCACGTAGACACGGATAGCGGAAGCTCCCCGCTCCTCCGCTCTCCGTCTCTCCGCTCCTTCCTTTACAAAAGCATCCCATACAGTTATCGGCAATGCCGATCGAGTGGGTAGCTTCGAACAAGCGGACCGATTCTTCAAAAGAGTGCTCGCTTATTTGCTTCTTGTACGCAGGGCCGGGAGCGCGTTAAACATTGGAGCGAACGGCTGGTTGGCTCTTTTTGGATATTTCCGCCGCTATTGTTGGTTTATTCCACAGCCCATTTAGACGATTTCCAGCCAGAGTTCATCAGGGATGCCCCGGTGAGGGGCGCTTCTTGACGTACTCCTTGCTCTCCTTGGTTATACAATTGCCGTTCTGGGTTATCGCCATGCCGAAAGATGATATTCTTGCCCAAAAGTGTCCCCACGTTTCCCTTCCGTATGCCATACTGAATAAATGAAGAAATCTTTGTCAAGCGAAGTGCCGGTGATTCCGTGCTGCGCGATATCTCCTATCAGGGCTGGATCGCTTCCCATATAGCGCGGGTGAGGTCCAGTTGAATTCCCTCCTGAGACGCACCGAAGTACGTGCCGTGAATGGAGCCCCCGTTGTTGATGGCCGGAGACAAGATCGGGACGTATTCCCCTCTTATCGAGTTCGCCGATAAACCACTTCGCCTCCTCGGGGTGGGTGAAACCTTCGGCATTGCCGCTTCATCACCGAATTGGGAGCTGTTCCCCTCAACGGCGACAGGACTGTGAACCCGGCTCGGACTACCACGTATGAACTTGTGGCGAAGGGCCCCGGCGGTGAGGTTACACGGACAGCGACTATAGACGTGAACACGCAGCCAACTGCAACGCTCGCGCTAAGTCAGCCCGAAATGCGCTATCACAAAATTGGCGACAAGGTCGTTCAGGATGACTCAGCGACTCTCAATTGGTCTACCTCAAATGCAAACAAAGTCATGATCCAACCCCTCGGCGATGTGGCCTCTACAGGCAATCAGGTCGTCCGGGCAACTCCCACCATCGCTGGTACCGGCTCGGTCGATCAGGATGTAACCTATACGCTCAATGTGACCAATGCATGTGGCGGAACGGCCACTCGCACCGCCACGCTTCACGTTGTCGGCTCCATCGAGCCTGCGCCATCTGTAACCCTGACGAGTCTTTTCTACCCAACAGCATATCCCGAGCGGAAACATCCCATGGTGGGGCTCGTCACCAGTGAAGAAAAGGCTCTGCAACAACAGCCGCCACATTCAAGAAAAATCAACAGTATGACCAGCGGGGCAGGTGATAATCGTTGGACATGCTGATGTGCGCGGTTCAAGAAAATACAACGAAGCGCTCAGCAAGAGGCGAGCGATGCTGGTGAAGCGTCTTCTCCTTTCACAAGGGATCTCAGCTGACAAGCTTGAGACCAGGGCGGAAGGCAAAGATGACCAACTCCTGGAGAAACAGATAGAAAAGCTTCAGGCGCAAGATCCACAACAACCACAGACATGGAGCAGCACGAACTGAACCAAGTAAAAAAATACATAACAAATAAC
>CAVRZU010000095.1:0-3402 GCA_963725365.1 uncultured delta proteobacterium
GATGTATTGCTGTTCTTAAAGGCCAAGGGCAAAACAGAATACAAAAACAAGGCTTGTTATTCTCATAACAGAACTCTCCTTAGTCGGTGGAAACCCTCAGTGCGATGGGACCGCCGGCCGGGTTCGCCGCTGCCGATGGCGGCGGCAGGATAAAATTCCTCTGCCCACTTACGGACCGGAGTCAGAGACAGGCTTTAGAAAAGGGGGTGATTGGCCGGCCTTTGACGTTTTTGGGTGTCCTAACGGAACATCGGCCTTTTTGAGGACCGCCAAAATTCCTGCCAGCTTCAACTCCAGTACAGCCTGCAACGAAAAATCCACCTTGTAAAGCGCTTCCCGGAGTTCCCTGCCATCGAATCGATTTTCAGTGGGATGCAACAGTATGTGCCTGGTTATGAGGTTCTGATAAAGTGAGGAATCCCGGAGAAAATTGACTTTCAACTATCGCTGCTCCGGCTCCCCGTCCACACCCTATTTCAAGGCAATACCCGCCGGGAGGAAGCTTCGCATGTTTTTCATCCAGCCAATTTCAAGTTTCTGCTGGAAAACCCTGGAAGGGTTATTGACGACGAGCAACTCAGCCCAGTTGAGCTTCATCGTCTCAGTCCGTTTTTCTTCCCAAGTGCACGACCGCAATCCCGTCGGTCAGCCTCTTGTGTCTGACCTCTCCAAACCCTATCCGCTCAAGAATCGCTTTGAGCTCGTCGGGGTTGGGAAACATCCGTATCGACTCCGGAAGGTAGCTGTAGGCAGGCTGGCAGTTGGCAAGGATCTTTCCTGCCAGCGGCATTATGTAAAAAGAATAAAAATCGTAGAGGCGGCGAAACCAGGGTGTTACCGGTTCGGAAAATTCGAGGCACATGAAAATCCCGCCGGGCTTGAGAACGCGGTGCATTTCCCTGAAGCCTCTTTCAAAATGAGTGAGATTTCTGATCCCGAAGCCAACCATAGCGGCATTGAAGGTATTGTCAGGGAAGGTTATTTTCTCAGCATCGCCTTGCACGAAGCGAACCAGCCCGGAGTGAGGCGAAGCTGAGGTCTTTGACCTCCCCGCCGCCATCATCTCCCAGTTGATGTCATAGAGCACTACGTTTCCCGATGGCGCCACCCGCTCGACCGCCATCCGCGAAAGATCTCCCGTCCCGCCGCATACGTCGAGCACAAGGTCCCCGCGCCGAAGATTCATCATCCTCACGGCCATCCGCTTCCATTGGTAATGGATGCCCAAGCTCAACAGGGTGTTCATAGAATCGTATTTGCGGGCAACGCTATTGAAGTGCCTGCGGACCCATTCCACTTTTTCCTTCTCGGGAATAGTCAGATATCCAAAATGGGTCGTCTTTTCGGGACCGGTTATCGATGATCGAGACATTTCGCAACCAAGAGGGAGTAACTGGCTATTATGGCTTCACAACAAACCCGGAGCGGATACAGCGCGTGCAGGCGCGCACTCGTTTGACGCTGCCGTCCCGGTTGACGTGGCGCACCGACTGGAGATTGGGATACCACAGACGTTTGGTCTTGTTGTTTGCGTGGCTGACATTGTTGCCCACATGAGGGGTCTTGCCGCAGAATTCACATACTCTGCTCATTGTTCCGGAATCCTTTCGCCCTCATCCCTGTCCTCTCTCGAGGGAAAAGAGGGATGATATGAACGGGGAGAATAAAAACGCTCCTGATGGTCAAAATTTCTATATATCAGACTATACCGAGAATAACAACGATATTCACATCAGGGGCTCACTATCTCGACAGCCCCCACGTCGGGCTCCCTGGGCACAATGTCTCCGATTATATGAACTCCCTGAAGCATTGCACTAAGAAAACTCACGATGTTATCGGCTTCGGAAGGTTCAACTACCACCACAAAACCAATTCCGTTATTGAATACGTGATTCATTTCCTCCGGCGGGACATTGCCCTTTTCGCGAAGGAAGTCGAAGACGGCAGGCACCTTCCAGGACTCCTCCCGTATGAGCGCCTTGCAGGCGCGGGGAAGAATTCTTTCAACATTATCGTAGAGACCGCCCCCTGTTATGTGAGCCATCCCATGAACATGATACTTGCGCAGAAGATGCAGAACCGGATCGACGTAGATGGTTGTGGGTTCCAGGAGTTCCTCCGCGACAGTTCGGTTTAGCTCAGGAACGAAGCTGTCGAGCTTTAACCCCAGTTTGTCGAAAATAATGCGCCGGGCAAGGCTATATCCGTTCGAGTGCAAACCACTGGAGGGCAGTCCGATAATGCGATGCCCGACCCGGATGGTCGAACCGTCGATTATCTGAGAGTTGTCAACGAGGCCGACCGAGAAACCGGCCATATCGTATTCATTTTCCCGGTAAAAATCGGGCATTTCCGCCGTTTCTCCACCGATCAGGGAACAGCCTGCCACTTTACATCCGGCAGCGATCCCTGTAACAAGCTGTTCGACCAGAGTGAGATCTATGCGTCCCATGGCGAGGTAATCAAGGAAAAAAAGCGGCCTTGCGCCCTGGACCACGATATCGTTGACGCACATTGCCACAAGGTCTATTCCAACAGTGTCGTGTTTTTGGGACATGAACGCAATTTTGAGTTTAGTCCCCACTCCATCTGTGGAAGAAACCAGCACCGGGTTTTTCACATCCTGGAGATTGAGGGAAAATAGCCCCCCAAAACCGCCGATATCGGTTATGACCCCTCCGCGATAAGTCGTACGAACTATCGGCCTTATGCGCCGAACAAGTTCGTTTGCCTTGTCGAGGTCAACTCCAGCCTCCCTGTAGAGATCTCCAGTCATGAGAATACAAACGCTTTCAAAGGGTTGGAAAATAAAACCAAAGTATTGGGAAAAACACCTTCCGGCAAACCACTAAATATACCATGCCCCGAAGCAAGGCAAATGTAAAAATCAAAAAAGGCGCAAGCGGAAGATATGCGACTATCATGTAACTTTTGTTGCTTCGGATTAATGATTCTGCAGGGTGGGCACAGTATCATCGTGCCCACGAAGGATGGCGGGCAACGCTTCGCTTTTCCCACCCTACTCCACTGCGCCCTCCGCGTCTCCGCGTGAAATATCTTCAGTCTTTAGGTTTTGGTTTTCCCTCCGCGTTGCCAAATTCGGGGCTCATGTGTAAAATGAGATCCAACGCCGGAGGTTAAGGATGTCTCTGCCGAAGAAGTTTTGCATGGCAGTTTTCGGATTCCTTGTCGTCATTTCGTGTCTTACCACAGTTGCGGCAGTACTGGGTTCTTTCCATTTTTGGCTTTATTCCCCGGCAAAACCGTCTCTGGAGAGAGACAGTTTTTCATTCCTCCCAAAACCGGTGCCTGGGCAGTAGCCAGGCTGCTCGAATCCGAGGGAGTCATCCGTGATGCGCGCACGTTCTACCTGCTGTGCTGGTTCGAGAATTCCCTTCA
>CAVRZU010000096.1:0-15904 GCA_963725365.1 uncultured delta proteobacterium
TCTCGTGGGCATGGGCATTTTGCCGCTGCAGTTCGAGGCCGGCCAGAATGTCAAAACTCTCGGCCTCACCGGAGAAGAGGTTTTTTCTTTTCCTGGATTAACAGCCCTGCTAAAGGAGAAGTTCGCCAACGGCCGCACGCTGCGCGTCGAAGTCATCGCGAGCGACGGCAAGGTGAAGCAATTTAGCACGGTGGTGCGCATCGACACGCCGCAGGAGATCGAGTACTACGAGCACGGCGGCATTCTGCGGTACGTACTACGGCAACTCGCCGCGAAGTAAACAAACAGAATACGGGCTACGAACCCGTGTCCTGCTCGTGCTCCAGCACCTCGTCCAGCAATCCGCGCAGGCTGGCTGCGCGTGCACGGCCCGCGCGCGGATCTGCCGCGCGAGCCTGCAACAGCTCATCGGCAAGGTTCAGCGCGGCCAGCACGGCCACGCGCAATGAGTCCGCGGTCTTCCCATGGGCGGCTACGGCGCGCATCTTGGCGTTGACAAAAGCCGCCAGCTCGTGTATGTGCTCCGGGTTCTGCCCCGACAAGTGGTAGAGCTGGTCGTAGATCTCCACCGTCACGTAATCGCCCGGATTGCTGCGCGATTCCGCGGACATCGCTGCCTCACATTTCCAATGCGTCGAGCTGCTTGAGCAGGCGCTCCATGCGCTGCCGCACCTGATCGCGCTCCGAGCGCAACAACTTCAACTCGTTTTCGAGCTGTTCCACGACCAGCGCTTGCGCCTGAAGCTGAGCCTCGGCGCGAACGGCGCGGGATTCCCACTCCGTAATGCGAGCTTCGGCCGTGGCGCCAGCCTGCCGCCCCTGCTTCACCAGTTCCACGGCGCGGTACTGATCCATCTTGAGCACTCCTTTTCCTCCACGGTAATTGGCTTCACAAATCCAGAGCCACTTTACCGGGAGGACAACTGCTCAGGGTGGTGAATTTTCGGTTATCGGGACCCCTCTTTTCTGGTCAATTTTAGGTTATCAAAACCACTGGGGCTTGCCGTCAACACGGGCGGTTTCGCGGACATGCCAGTAGGGTCGTCCCTTTTTCATTTTTTTATGCAAATGCGCCATGCTGGATGGCCATCAGGAAGGGGCTCACATTGTCAACAAAAAAATGCATAACAAACTAAAATTTTTTGATTTTTTGACCAAAATCAGGATTGAAAGAGGGGGCTCACAGGAATATCGTTGTAAGCTATTGATATTAGGATCTAAACAGGCTTTGAAGGCGGGCTAATCCTTAAACTCCAGATAGACACCCTCTTCGATCTGATGAAACAGATCTCTGGAAAACGGTAACGATGTTCAAATCAGCGGATTTGGAAAATTGTAGGTGAAAGAGAAAAATATGAACGTATAGGGAGGAACCCCACAACGGGTAAAGCGATAGATTCTCCTCAGGGGAGAGTGGTCACATTCCAGTGCTCTGCGGTTTTGAGGGCGGGAATGAATGGGGATGGAGAGTAAGGAGGAAAAATAGGAAATAAGGAATTCAAGCCGGCCCAAGAGGACTTAAAAGACTCTCGATTAGAAGCAACATCCGGCCAGCGCCATAAGTGCGACCGTCATGCTCTCATCCGGTTCTTCCTCTTCCACATTTTCAAGCATTCCTGACAAGTAGCGCATTCTACAATTTCTACAAGTTTAGGACTTTGGACTATCAAGCCACAAAGAGGGTTTCCATTCCATTTGATGTGGACTTTCCCATACTTCATTGTGTAATCCTCCCATAACTCGCACCACAGACCACAGCCGGTATAGGATCGGATTTCTTTGGGCCAAAAAACAGAAGGTCCGGGAATTGTTTCTCCAGCCCTTGGGATTCCTCTCTCGATGTGCAGCTAGAGCTTTTTGACTCTGACAGCCGAGGGGCCTTTTGCGCCCTGCTCAATCTCGAAGCTGACACGGTCGCCTTCTGCTAAACTTTTAAACCCGGAAGCTTCGATGCCACTGTGGTGAACAAAGACATCTTTACCGCCATCTTCTACCGTAATGAATCCGAAACCTTTTTGATCATTGAACCACTTTACAGTACCTTGAGCCATAACTCTTCAAATCCTTCCATATTGTTTGTTTGGACACTTCTCAACACACGCAACATTAATGTCAAATCCCAACTAGATGCAAGAAATAAATCCGGAGCGTCTGGTATCAGCAGTACTTTTACTGCCCTCTCTGCGGCCAGTGCTTTAAAATTTTGCCGCACAGGGGCAAACCCATCAAATTCCACAGATCGACAGCCCGGCCGCTGGCCCAGCGATTCGTTCGTCGGGCCACGGTTGATCTTGAGAGACGCAGAGATCGCGGAGAAAAGCAATTAACAGACAGTAAAAGAAATGAGGTCCCTGCATGGGTCCGCAGAGAAGGCTGAGAGCGTGCGGAGAAAATTTTTCCGCCCCAAAGCACGAATTTCGAATTTAAGCCCCTAAAACATGTCCTGCAGATTCATGGGGTCCTTGATTTCTATGGCGGGCTCGCCTTTGAGCTTCTTGCCGCCGCGGTCTTCAAGGTATTTGGCCATTTCGAGCGGCACTTTGATGGGTTCATCGATTCCCGCTTTTGCCAGGATTTGTCTCAGAAAAGCTTCCGACTTTACGGCGAAAGCGACGGCGTCGCCAAGCACGCGCATGGCTTCCGGGGGGTTGTGGAAGCCGACGGAATTCTCCGCGCCGATGAAAACAGTGCGATAGAAGGCCTGTTCGTAGAAGTCTTTGGCCTTGTTGTAGAGATCGTCATCGACCGGCTTGCCTTGTTCCCGGGCTTTGTTGACGGTCTCGAACAACTTGGCGGTGGTGGCTGTGGCGTAGCCGGCGCGCAGCATGAGAGAGACGGTCCTGTCCTGGATCTCTAACACCCGGGCCTTGAGCCAGTCGGCGCCTTCGGGGTGGCACTGGGCGCAAGCGCGCATATCGTTTTTAAGAGGGCTCATAACGCGATGATCGGAAATCTTGTGCACTCCCACCCTGGTGTAAGGCATGTGACAGTCGGCGCACGCAATACCCGCATCCCAGTGGACGCTGTGGTTCGAGAAAAGCTCGAATTCGGGATGGCGGATGAAGGCCAGCTTGAAACCCGTAACCTTTTGTGTCCACTCTTTGTTCGCATCGTCGCTGCGCAGTTGTTGGATTATGTTTTCGATGGTGATATTCCCCCACTTGCTGCCCTGCC
This sequence comes from uncultured delta proteobacterium, assembly GCA_963725365.1. Taxonomy (GTDB): domain Bacteria; phylum Desulfobacterota; class Syntrophobacteria; order Syntrophobacterales; family Syntrophobacteraceae; genus SbD1. The sequence goes on from CAVRZU010000096.1 coordinate 3,175, forward strand.
ACGGGAAAAAGAGCCCGGTCGAATGCATCTGTTTGTCCTTGGGAATACTGTACGTGACGTGGCATTGAGCGCAAACGGCGGTGCGCATTTCCTGGCGGGAAAACCCGGAGGGTTCGACGCCCATCGATTTTAAGCGCTTCCACCAGGGTGAAGCCCCTCGACAGCTTCAACGACATGTCCCTGTTGTCGTGACAGTCGATGCAGGCGACGCCCAGGGTCTTAAATTTCACGGGGATTCTCCCAAGGATGTCGTCGTACGGGAGCCTGTAGTATTGCAGCCCCAACTCTTTCTGGAGCCCGGGCGCATAGGGCGTCTTACAGGAAAGGCATACGCCGCCCGCTTTGACGCGCGAGGCATCTACCGCCAGCTGATCGCGCAGCATGTTTGCGTGCCCTCGTGGTTCGTTATATTCCACACCGAAGCCCCAACCACTGAACAAGAGCGCCATGTAGGGATACTCGGCCAGCCTGTCGTAGGTTGGCCGGTCGGCGTCAAAACCTCTTTTGTACTTGCTCTTGCCGGCGGGCTCAGGTTCCTCCGTCTTCTTCCATAAAGAGTACTCGTCGGGATAAGCCTTGCCCCAGATTTCCGGGTCCACTTCACCGTCCGGAATGGAGACCGTCTTGACCGGTTCGGGTTTGGACGGCTGGCATCCGCACAACGCAAGTCCCAAACAGCCGGCAACCGTTATTGACAAACCGGCGAGGATACCGCTCCAAATTACCTTTTTGCTCGACTTAATGCCGCTCATGCCGCTTTTTGCGTTCATCCCTCATCCTTATCGTAAAGGCCCCAGCCCTGTTTCTATTGAACCGCTTGCGAGGTGCACCATCCTGCGATGGCAACTCCAGCACCGGCGCTCGTTGTCTATCATTTCGACCGAAGTTTCATGGCAGCGGATGCAGTTGGACTGCAACACGCGCCGGGCGTGATCCGAGGCCACGATGGGGTCCGGAATATGTCCGGAATAGAAAAAAACCGTGTCCTTCAATCCGTCCAAAGATTTCCAGAGGTAGTGGCTTGCAATGTTGTCACGTGGAAGGTGGCAGTTGACACAATTGATTCTGCGGTGGGCCCCCTCGTGAAACCAGGCTTCGTACTCGGACTCCATGACATGGCACGAGGCGCAGAAGCCGGCCTTTTCGGACTTGGCGAGCAACCCGGGAGGCCCCAGCAGTAAAAAAACGCCAAACGCCGCGCAAATTGATAGAACGGCCAGTACAATCTTAAAATTCCGCAGCCCGGCTGGCGTCATTGACTCACCTCAATTGATTTCATGCTTATGTTGGCGGCAGTGGGGGAATATCAGGGAAGCTCCAACGGTAAAGAGCGCAACTATGCACAGTATCACCGCCATCCGCATCCAGGGGACCCCAAGGGACTCACGCTGCATTATAAGAACGAGCGTGGTTCGCGTCCATTCGATGCTTGCGACAAAAAGAAATGCGCGGATTAGAAGCGCCGTCCAGGGACTCTTTAGGAATATAAGCGGCGCCGCTGCAACGCTCGAGGCAGCCAGGATGAGATTGTGAGCCCGGAAAAAATGGGCGGCAAGAACGAGGATGCAGAAAAAAGCCGGCAGGCGCCGAACAGAGATCATAGCCTTTGTCTCCTTCACGGTTCAGGATACAGGCGAGCGGACTGGAATTCCTTGACTTAAGTCAAGTAAGATCATTGTGTAAGAAATAACTTGCAAAAAAGTGCAGATCTGGGCAGATTCAGCTCTATCGACAATCGGCCGCCACACCGGCGGCTACTGGCGGGACGTGGAAACTTTAGATTCGAGTGCTTTTTGGGTCAGGAAGAGCACGATCGACAACCCGGCCGCATTCCGCAAGCCTGTTCGAGGGGCGAGCCCTCACTCTGTTCGGGTTCCGCGTTAAACGTTCGAGCCCATGTTAGACGCTTATAGTTCGGTGTCCGATCTTTTGTGAGGACGCACGGTCGATCTTGAGGATACACGAAGAGCTTGAAGAAAATTTAATTCGTATCAATTTCAATAGATTTTCCTTCGCGTTCTTTGTGACCAAGTTCTTTGGGGAAGTGAGGATAATCATGGAACAGGTAGTGGTGGCAAGCGGGGTTCGCACGCCCATTGGACGATACCTTGGCGCTCTTCGCGATGTGCCCGCCTATGAGCTTGGCGCCCTTGTTCTCAACGAGGCCGTTAAGAGAGCGGGGGTAGAACCATCCCTGGTTGAAGATGTGATAATCGGGCAGTCATACCAGAATGGGGAGTCCGTAAATATTGCGCGAATGGCTTTGCTGGCGGCGGGCTGGCCTGTGGAAGTGCCGGGGGTCACCCTGGACCGGCGCTGCTGCTCCGGCCTTGACGCCGTTTGCTTCGCGGCGATGAAAATCCAGTGCGGGCAGGCGGACATCGTTGTTGCGGGCGGAATCGAGAGTATGAGCCGCACGGAGTTTTATATTCCGGGCGAATTCATCAAATGGGGGATCGGGGGCAAAAACGATCCAAAATGGGGATTTATGCCAAAGGGACATGGCGCCCTCTCCATGTGGGGTCTGCCGTTTTTCGACCGGATAGCCCGGGCGAGGGTTATGTCTCAGCCCATAGATCGTTTTGGCGAACTGAACTCGATGATGACCTGGGCGGAAACCGCAGCACGGGAGGAAGGGATAACCCGTGAACAGGCCGACAGGTGGTCTGTTCGAAGTCATCGAAGAGCGTGCGCTGCGGTTGACGCCGGGAAATTCAAGGAAGAGATAGTTCCGGTCAGCATTGCGCAAAAGAAGGGAAAGCCGGTGGTGATCGATACGGATGAGCCGCCGCGGCGGGACACGGTGTTGGAGAAGCTCTCAAAACTTGCCACCGTCTATCCTGATGGTGTGTGTACGGCGGGCAATTCCTCCGTTGAAAGCGACGGGGCCGCAGTGTTGGTCCTTATGAGCGCATCAAAGGCCCGGGAGTTGGGCATCGAGCCCATGGCAACGCTGAAATCTTTCGCGGTAGCCGCCGCAGACCCCACGCTTACCTATCCGGCCGTTCCAGCCTCGGTCAATAAGGCTTTGAAAATGGCTGGGCTCGATATCGAACAAATGGATCTGATCGAGATCCAGGAAGCATTTGCCGTTCAGATGCTGGCGGACGCAAAATTGTTGGGCCTTTCGGAAAAGGACTGCGAGCGGAAGCTGAATGTGAACGGATCGGGGATATCGCTGGGTCATCCTATTGGAGCCACCGGAGCGATGAGAATGGTAAGCCTGCTGCACGAGATGAAGAGGACCAATGCCGGCTACGGACTGGAAACGATCTGCGGAGGCGGAGGCCATGGAATTGCTGCTGTTTTGGAAAGACGCCGGGTTTAGAGCGGCCTGAGGTTTTTCACGCGTGGGTGGGAAAGTTTAAAGTTCTTGACACATTCTTTTTGTATAAGCTACATTGTAGCGGGAATATAGCTGAAATACCAACGGGTCCGTTGCTGCGGCCCCTTTGAGAAGGAGGAGAAGCCGTGAATGTGGTAGTGCTGTTGAAACAAACCCCGGATACTGAATCAGTTATTCGCATAGCGAGTGATGGCAAGTCCGTCGCGACCGAGGATCTCAAGTGGATCATCAATCCTTATGACGAATTTGCAGTTGAAGCGGCCCTTCGTTTGAAGGAAAAGCACGGTGGAAGCGTCACCATCGTGAGTTGTGGGCCCCAGCGGGTAGTTGAGTCCATTCGGACCGCCCTGGCGATGGGCGCGGATACCGGAGTCCTCATCGACGACCCTGCGCTGGAAGGAAGCGACAGTTTGGGGGTGGCCATAGCTCTGGCGGCCGCCGTAAAAGAGATCAATCCCGATGTCGTTGTGTGCGGCTCCCGTGCTGTCGATTATGACCAGGCACAGCGCGGCCCGATGGTCGCAGAGTTTCTTGGGTGGCCCCATGTGGCTTTAGCCGTTGCCCTCGAATCCGATGGAAGCGTTGTAACCATCGACCGGCCGATCGAGGGAGGCAAGGTTACCGTGGAGGCGAGTCTGCCGGCGGTGGTGACCTTGGGCGGCTCGCATGCCGTCTGGAGTCCCAGATATGCCTCTTTGCCCGGCATAATGAAAGCCAAGAAGAAACCCCTTGCCATGAAAAAGCTTGCCGACCTGGGGTTGGATGGTTCGCAAGTCGGTCCGGGGGCTGCAAAGGTCCGTATCACTTCTTTGGAAGTGCCCCCGCAAAGGACGGCGGGACGGGTCATAGATGGCGGCCTCGATGCGGCCGGCAAGGCTGTGGAGCTCGTTCGGGCATTGCATGAAGAAGCCAAAGTGATCTGATTTAAGGAGAGGTTGAAATGGCAAAATCCGTGTGCGTAATTGCCGAATATCGTTCCGGCGGTTTCCGCCGTGTCAGTTATGAAGTGGCCAGTGCGGGGAAAAGGCTTGCAGATGCTATGGGCGCCAGCGTATGCGCCATAGCGGTGGGGTCCGGCGTTGCCGATAAGGCGGCTGAGTTGGGCCGTTATGCCGTAGATAAGGTCTATGCGGCGGATGACCCCGCGCTGGGGAATTATCTGGCCGAAACCTATGTGCCTGTTATTGCCGATATCGTTGCCAAATGCGATCCTGTAGCTATAATTCTGCCGGCCTCTGTGGACGGAAAGGACCTCGGCGCGCGCCTGGCCGCACGGCTGCAGGCTGGGTTGGCCCAGGATTGCACCAAGATTGCCTTCGAAGATGGCAAGGTCAAAGCCCAGAGGCCCGTTTTTGGCGGCAAGTGCTTCGCATGGTGTGAATGGGCCGAAGGCGCCGTGCCTCTTATTTCCTGCCGTCCCAATGTCATGGACTGCCTTGCCCCCACGGAAGATAAGAAAGCTGAAGTGGAAAGGGTGCAGGTCAGCATCCCGCAGGCCCGCTCCGTTGTCAAAGCCGTCGATGTCGATACTACGGGAAAAGTGGAACTTACCGAGGCTGAGATCATCGTTTCAGGTGGCCGGGGTATGAAGGGGCCGGAAAACTACGCCATAATCGAAGAGCTGGCAAAGGTCCTGGGCGCCGCCGTAGGGGCCTCCCGCGCCGCTGTGGATGCCGGATGGCGTCCTCATTCCGACCAGGTGGGGCAGACCGGCAAGGTGGTAAATCCAAACCTCTATGTAGCCATCGGCATTTCCGGGGCCATCCAGCATCTTGCGGGTATGGGATCGTCCAAGTTCATCGTAGCCGTAAATAAGGATTCCGAGGCCCCCATTTTCACCAAAGCCGATTATGGAGTGGTGGAAGACCTTTTCACCTTTGTTCCAGTTCTTACGGAACAAATTCGAACGTTGAAAAGTTCCTGCTCGTAACCGATGAAACAGTGGCCAGTGGTCAGTGGTCAGCAAAGACAGTTGAAAAGAAAGGGTGGGCACGGTTTTACCGTGCCTACCTATTGCTGCATTAAGCGAATTTTTGACTGCCTGTTGAGCGTGGAAGGCAACCATGTGTGTCAGGTGCTCATCCCGGCCAATTCGCTATATGATTCGATCTGAAGCAAGGTGTATCCGATGAAATAATTGATGTATGGTCGATTACCTCGTATCCGATCAGAGCGAAGGATATGTAATCAAGCGCAATCCATCGATGAACCTATAATCACGCTGATTCTTGGTAATAAAAGAGCAATCGAGATCCAATGCAGTGGCCGCAATCAGAGCGTCTGGAATAAAGATGCCATGGCTCAGGCGATAACTCTTCAGAAGATTGACAGCCTTATCTGAAATAGACTCGCTCAATTTAAGAATCTGAAACCTGGACATGAACCGCTCCAGAGCTTTTGATTCTTTCTTATTGCGGCAGCCTACCATAAGTTCCATTTGTGTGATGATACTGAGAGCCAGGCAGCTATTCTGCTCAAGTAACTTCAGACAAGACATGGCTTCGGGATTTGCGCGTCCTGCGTCGATCAGTATATCCGTATCGACGATTACGATTTCATTCACGGCCTTTTCCACTCACGCTCTCGGGTGTTCCTGACCCACCTTCCACTATCCTCCATGTCTGAGCGGTCAAGCCACATTCCCACAAATGGCTCGTTTGCTAATTCTGTCTTAATTGACTTGTCGTTCTTGCAGAGTGTTTTGTACCGTACTCGCAGAAAAGCGATAAAATCAACTAATTCACGGCGTGCCTCGGGTGGCAGTGATTTGATCTCGCTCCACAGTTCTTGTTGATTCATCTCCGTACCTCATTTTCCTCTCGACCTTCGAGTCAACATACGTCCTTGACCAAGTCGAGGAATTCCCTAAATCTCTCAATTCCACTCTGTTTTGGACAATCTCAGCGGTATTGATCAGTTTGTCCTCCCAATAGATGCTAAATGTTTTCTTGATCAGGGTCAATAACAAGTAGCTGCCGGGGAGAAGGGAAAACTGACCCCATAGTCTGAAAGGGAGTACGTGAAATTTCATGAACCCTTGCCCAATCGGCGCCGGCAAGGAAAAATCAAATGAAATCATCACTCCTGCCGAGGAAGTTCTGCTGCGGCAGTTCGGGACGCTGAAAGCTGTTTTGGCAATCTGTGCAAGGTATGTTATTTTAGATTGTTCACATATACTTGCGGATGGTCCTTCCTCGAAGTCGAAAGAAGTCAAAATGACAAAAGAAGCCGAAGCTAAATCTTTTGGAGAGATGCTGGATGCGGCAGACAATCTGTCCCTGTAAGTCCAGGAGCTGCTCATCGCCGTTCATGAAATAATGCATGTATGAGGTGTGCATTTGAGCAAGGATTTCATAAAGGTATTCGTCGCGTTTGGTGAACCCAGGTGCGCCGAGTGTGGAGAAGCTTTGGATGGGCATGTCCTCCTTACCTTCCGAAAGGATCGGATGCCTATTTGTCTCGGTTGCGCCGATCTGGATCATCTGGTCTTCCTGCCCTCGGGCAATACGGCCCTCACGGCAAGGGCCGGCAAGTACTCAACTCTGAGTGCGGTCGTGCTGAAATGGAGCAGGGCTAGAAAGCGCAATGAGCGGCAAGGCCTTCTCGTGGAGGATGGCGCTCTTGAAAAAGCCGAGCAGGAGTGCCTGGCGGACAGCGATGCCAGGGCAAAAGCGAGGGAACGGGCCGCAGTGCGGCGGGCGGATTTGGACGGCGAGTATGTGCAGCGTTTTGGCGAACATGTCCGCAAGATGTTTCCACATTGTCCTGCCGGAAAGGAAGAGGCGATCGCCGAACATGCCTGTCTAAAATACAGCGGCCGGGTCGGCCGGTCGGCAAATGCAAAGAATTTCGATGACAACGCGGTAAAGTTGGCTGTCGTTGCTCATATCCGGCACGCAGAGACGCACTACGATGAACTTTTGGCCCGGGGCTTCGAGAGGTCTGACGCGCGGGCGATGGTAAATGATACTATAAGCGAGATTTTATCGAAATGGGAATAAACGAAATTCCTGCATTCGTCCGCGACCTTTTCCACTCATGCTCTCGGGTGTTCCTGACTCACCTTCCACTATCTTCCATGTCTATAACGACAATATGAATCTCTCGATCCGCTAAATTCGAAATTGAAAGTGGAAGTCTTTCACTATTGAGCTTCGTTTTTTTCAGTGCGTTTGGTGAAACTCGATCTATTCCAGATTTGGACGGGGTGGTGCGTGGCTTGTGGGGCTTCATCAGGCTGTATCTTGCCCAAAGGGAAAAGCGAGAACTGGCAGAATCTTTGCATCGAAAGAGGTTGGGGTAAAGGAATATGAAAGATTATGGTGGATTCTGGATTCTTGTCATCGGATCTCACTGGTGATCATGACCATCGATCACAGAATGCGCGACCGCTGCAAGCAGGAGTCTGAAAAGGAAAAAAGAATGAAACAGGAAGCCGGTTTAAAACTCTGCAAAGTCTGCGGCAACGGGGATATCCACCCCGCCGATGACGGAGAAGGCGGCATTGGCGAATGGTGTCCTCATTGCAATGAAATAAGATGGACTCAAACCAGCTTAGAAGAAATTATCGAATTGCTGGCTGAAAAAAACCCCTCATTCCAGATCACCGAAGGCGGTTGCTACCCTGTATGCTCCCGATGCGGTTACCAACGACAACCCAAGGACGAGGGTTTTGTATTAGGAAGTGAATGCCCGAAGTGCGGTGTCCTTTACGCCAAATTCCTTGACCCTATCGGACAAAAGCCAAACAAATTATTGCAAACAAATGACCTGAAATTAAGATGGCAATTAGAAAAACAATGCCGGCCAACTAGTGAACATATCGCAGCCAGGCATTCCAGGTTATCTTTAGTTATAATGGCAATATGTTATATTGTAATTTCAGGGTGCATTATTTTCAGCGGCGTTGCCACTCATAACCTCAAACAAAATGTCGCTGATGGAATTGCAGCTAATGAGAAGAAAGACCTTAAAGCCGGAGAAAATGACTTCGCAACGGCTGGCATCACTGGGAACATACCATCTGATTCTTACCAAAAAGCCAGGGAGCTTTACACGGCTGGACAGTACAATGGCACACTTGCTTTTGCTAAAGCAGAAGCCGGCTTCGGAAAGAGAGATCCTAAGGTAGCAGATACTATCGGTGATTCGACCTGCAAATATGAGACGCAAGGGGATACTCACAAGGCAGAGCGACCGAATAACCTGGCCGATTCGAGGTGGGGTGGAAAAGCTCATTGGGCCACGAGTTTGAGGAATATCGTCCATCAAAATCATAATATTGATATATCCAGGCTAAACGATGGGAAAGAGTCGTTGGAAGGCCCGAGATTCAGAGGTTTGTGGGCGCGCTGATGTCCGTCCCGCCCTTGAGGTTGTAAACAAAAAAATCCCGCCTGTTGCAACAAGCGGGATTTTTTACTGAAGTCTATGCCGAAGGCCGGACTCGAACCGGCACGAGTCTCCCCACCACCCCCTCAAGATGGCGTGTCTACCAAGTTCCACCACTTCGGCAGTAAGGGCTATTATAGAGAACCGGCACGGCCTTGGCAACCTCGTTATTGAAAACTCCGGATTTTTTGTGCACGTCCACCTCAAAGGCGCTGGGCGAAAGGGTTCCACCTCAACAACTGATGTCCCGTTGGGACACCCGCAAGGTTCTTTCTTTATTTTTAATCCCCGATCGAGTCCGGGGCAGGCTCTGTAAATCCTGTTCAAGTCTGTCGGTCTGTTCCGATGCCGCAGCTGTGGTGCGAGGCGCCACATTCTGTTTTGTTGCCATTCCGGCATTTTAGTTCTATATTTTACTTGGCGTATAAGAATTACACGGATGGAGGACAGAGGGTCCTGATGTCGAATTTGGATTATTATAAAACACTGAGCATTTCGCCGGAGGCTTCGGCCGAAGAGATCAAGAAGGCGTACCGTAAACTGGCCTTGGAGACTCATCCGGACAGAAACCCGGGAGATGTCCGGTCTGAAGAGCGTTTCAAGAAGATCAATGAAGCATATGGTGTTCTTTCCGATCCGGGGAAGCGGGCTCAGTATGACCAGTACCGGCGCCTTGGATATCAGCCCGGAGCTGCCCGGGGACCTGGGTTCGGCTATTCGCAGGATGAAATATTAAGGGATTTTTTTTCGAGCGGGAATGCCCGGGACGTCTTTCAGGAAATGGAAAAAGAGTTTGCGAGAATGGGGATGAGGTTTGATTCCACATTTATCAACAACCTTTTTTTCGGCGGAAGGAACATTTCCTTTCAGGGTTTTGTTTTTGGTCCGGGAAGGATTCGGGTGGTCCGCTACGGCAAGCCTTTCCAGCAACCGCAGCGTGCCGAACAGCCGTGACGCTGAGCCTGCGATGAGGCTTAAAGCCCGGCAAGCTGCTCAGTCGGGATTTTCTTTGCTCGAAAAGGCAGGAAAGAAGGCCGGAGGATATCTTTTGAAAAGGTTTTCGGCGACCGGGCTGATTTAAATTCAGAAAACGGGAAGGAAACATCTCGAACATGACTTGACATACAATCTTACGATTACGTAAGTACAGGCCCGCTTCGGTGATACTGTTCAAGTCAACATGCCCCATTATGGAGACCGGAAGATGATTTCGGTGCGAATTCCTCGCAGGGAGTAAAGCCGGGGACCAGGCTGCGGCTCAAAGACATAGGAAAACTTCTTCCCGGCGCCAAAGCGCAGAGGCGACGTGTTCATTGTTTTGCAAATAGCCTGATCCGTTGCAAGCGTTCACTCGCCGCCAACCAGCGCAATTCGACGATTCGTTCGCCTTGGAGCAACTGGTTGTTTTTGCTTCTGCATGGCGACCCGATAAAGGCGGGGATTTTTTTTGGTCAAACAATATCGAATCACTCTTTTTGTGAAAATCGGGCTTGACCTTTCCTTTAACCGAAACTCGGGGGAAAGCATGAAAACTTTAAAAATCAAGGGAATGGCATGTCAGCACTGCGTGAAGTCAGTGAAAAAGGCTCTGGAGGAAATCGAGGGGATTTCCAACGTGGCCATAGACCTTCAAACCGGGGAAGCCACTTTCGAAGAAACCCGTCCGGTGGACGGTGAATCATCCGGGAGAAGATCCGGAAAGCCGGCTATGAGCTTGGCTAAAAGAACTGTCCTTGTTGAAGGAATGAGTTGTGCGGCATGCGTTAGGAGGGTTGAAGAAGGTTTAAAGTCTCTTTCGGGGGTTGCGAACGCCTCCGTAAATTTTGCAACCTCGAAGGCAGTGGTCGAATATGACCCGGAGACCCTGGATGAGGGAGCGATCTGGAGCAGGATAGAAGAACTCGCGCTATGGCGCGCAACTGGAGGCCCGGAAAGAAAAGGGCCGAAGGAAGACCGCCGTTGTCGTTGGAGGCATGACCTGCGCCGCCTGTGTCAGGCGAGTGGAAAACGCTCTCAATTCGGTTCCCGGTGTTAGAACGCGTCTGTAAATCTTGCCACATCGAGGGCTGCCATAGACTATTCTCCCCGGCTTGCGGACTGGTCGGCCGTAAGGGGAGCAATCGAACAGGCCGGATATGAGTACCTCGGCGTTTATCAGGAGGAGGCGGGCGATCCTGCCGAGGCGGCACGGCTCAAAGAGATTGCGGGTTTGAAACGCAAAGTGACGGCCGGGCAGTGTTCAGCGTACTGATAATGGCCGGCACGATGCAGCATTCTATTCCGGTTCTGCATGACCGATCCCCGCCAGGCAATGCGCTATATTCTGATGGTCCTTACCGCACCGGCCGTTTTCTGGGTAGGGGACCGATTTCTTAAGGGCGCCCTGAAAGCTATCCGCCAGAAGACGGCGGACATGAACACCCTGGTCGCCATGGGGTCTCTTATCCTGCTACATTTATTCTGCTCTTGCGACCGTTTTCCATCATTTCTTCTCGATTTCCGGCGGTGAGCCACCCGTTTATTTTGACGGGTGCGGCCATGATCGTAACGCTTGTCCTTGCTGGGGAGGCTCCTTGAACTCAAAGCAAGGGGAAAGACCTCCGATGCGATAAAGAAGTTGATGAAGCTCACTCCCAAAACGGCGCGCGTAATCCGCGAGGGAGCCGAGATGGACATCCCCGTCGAGGAAGTGCTCCAGGGCGACCTTATAATGGTTCGGCCGGGTGGTACGGATACCGACCACGGGACCGTCGTTTCCGGGGAGTCTTCCGTAAATGAGTCCATGCTCACAGGCGAGAGCATGCCCGTTTACAAAAAAGCCCGGCCACGATGTGTTTGCGGGGACCATCAACCAGAGCGGAAGTTTCGTTTTCAAAGCCACCAGGGTAGGGGCTGAAACCGCCCTTGCACGGATAATACGCCTTGTCGAAGAGGCCCAGGGATCCAAGGCCCCAATACAGCATTTCGCCGACAAAGTGGCTTCCATTTTTGTGCCGGCCGTTATCACTATGCTGTATTTACTTTCATCATCTGGTATTTTGCCGCGCCCGGGCACATCCTTAGCCGCGCCATCCTCAATTTCGTCTCCGGTGCTGATAATCTCGTGCCCGTGCGCAATGGGGCTGGCCACTCCTACTGCGGTGATGGTAGGCACAGGTCTTGGGGCGGAAAACGGGATACTTATAAAAGGCGGCGAAAGCCTGGAGCGCGCGCATCACCTTGACACGATAGTGTTGACAAGACCGGCACCATAACGAGGGGAGAACCTGAAGTAACCGGTATTGCAGCGGCGCCCGGATTTTCGGAGTTCAGCTTTTGAGCATGGCCGCCTCCGTCGAAAGCTTGTCCGAACATCCCCTTGCCAAGGCGATTACGAAGGCGGCGCTCGATAGAGAAGCCGGGCGGGAGAGTATTTCCAGAAACGTCCTCGAGTTCAAATCGGTTTCCGGGCTAGGTTCGAGCGCCAGGGTGGGTGAGAGCCGCATTATAATCGGCAGCCGAAAATTCCTTGAATCTGAGGGCATAAACACCGGTCCGATGGATCAAAGCGCAGCTTTGCTGGAGCAATCCGGAAATACATGTGTGTTTGTGTCAAAAGATGGACAAGCTGCCGGGATAATCGCTCTTGCCGATACAATCAGGCCGTCGGCGCCCCGGGCCGTTTCCATCCTGAAGGAAATGGGCCTCGAGGTTGTGATGCTCACCGGCGACCGGCGGCAGACCGCGGAGGCTATCGCCCGACAGGCAGGCATTGAGGTGGTGCTTTCCGAAGTGCTTCCGGGGGACAAGGCCGGCGAAATTCGCAAGCTCCAGTCGAGGGGCAGGAGCACGGCGATGGTGGGAGACGGAATAAATGACGCTCCCGCCCTGGCGGCTGCCGACGTTGGAATCGCGATCGGGGCAGGGACCGACGTTGCAATCGAGGCAAGCGACATCACTCTTATCCGGGACGATCTCCTGCTGGTGGTTTCCGCCATAGAGCTTTCTTCGCTT
>CAVRZU010000097.1:0-3862 GCA_963725365.1 uncultured delta proteobacterium
TATAATCACCTGCTATGGGAATGAAACTGAGAATTATTTCTTATATTACTACATGGAAACGGAGCGGGTTTCTCGCTGACCGGAAAAAACAGAGGTTCGCTTAGTTGTTGCGAACGGGCTTTTCATTTTCTTTATATTTGTCGTATTCTTCGCTAAACGAGGAGATTAGGGCTATGAAGCGCAAAGGCTGTTTAAAGTTGCTCCGGTTGCTTGCGTTGACGGCAGTTGTGGTTTTAGTGGCTGGAACGGTTTGCGCAAACGCGGCCCCTGGCGATCAAAACCTGGTGACGGCCATCCAGGATGTCGCCAAAAAGGCGATCCCCTCCGTCGTTCATGTCGAGGTGTACGAGAAACAGTCGGTTCCCAATCCACTGTTGCCATTCCGGAACGATCCATTCTTTGAATATTTTTTTGGAAAGTCCGGCAAGATGCCCAAGTCCTTCGAACGGGAAATACAAGGCCTTGGCAGCGGGATACTTATTGACGACCAGGGCCATATAGTGACCAACAGCCATGTGGTGAACGGCGCCACCAAGATGACGGTCGTTCTCTCCGACGGCCGCAGGTATACGGACAAATCGGTCAGGTTAATCGGTGTTGATGCCAAAACCGATCTGGCTGTTATTCAGATTATGAGCAAGGAGAGATTTCCTTTCGCCGTCTTCGGGGATTCAGACAAAGTGGACGTAGGGCAATGGGTAGTCGCGATAGGGCATCCACGTGGCCTGGACCAGACTGTCACTCAGGGGATTATCAGTGCAAAGCATCGCCGGGGCGTTTCGGATCCGAGCAGCTACCAGGATTTCCTGCAGACCGATGCAGCGATAAATCCCGGCAATAGCGGGGGGCCGCTGCTAAATCTCAGTAGTGAGGTAATAGGAGTAAACGCCGCTATTATGACCGAATCGGGCGGGTTTGAGGGTATAGGTTTCGCCACTCCGAGCAATATGGCTGTGCGTGTGTCCAGGGAGTTGATTTCAAGCGGAAAAGTGCAGCGTGGATACCTGGGGCTCACGATTCAGAATCTTACGCCTGAACTGGCGCGTTCGTTCGGAGTGAGCGACACAAAAGGAGCGCTGGTGGCAAATGTTTTAAAGGATGGACCCGCTGACAGGGCCGGGATTAAACAGGGAGACCTGATTTTGGCCTATGAGGGCAAGCCCATTGACGATCCCGACACATTCAGCAACGATCTTTCCACTGTCCCTGTCGGAAATACCATTGCGCTGACCATATATCGGGAGGGCCAATCCCGGGAGGTCAGCCTCAAGGTGTCGAGCGATCGGGAACAGGGAAAGGCGCTCCTGTCCTCTGTGACCAAGCGCTTCGGCATCGAAGTGAAGCCCATGGAAAAGGGGGATGCGATAAAATTGGGTCTCAATGCCATTAACGGGGTCGTGGTCGGCCGGGTTGAGGCAAAGGGGCCTTTCGGCCGTGCAGGGATAGAGTCCGGCGACATAATCTTGCAGATAAACCAAAAAAACATTGCCGGGCCGGATGAATTCGGCGAAATTTTAAGCACTACGCCTCCCAGGACTAAGGTAATCATTACGGTTGTGGACCACAGAACACAGGAAGCTAGCCTGGTGCAGTTCCCGGCGCCTTGAAGATCAATTAGGGAATTAGTATCTCATGTCCCTCTGGAACACCTGGAACTGTGAAAAGGTGAGGGCTCCCCTGTTCGTCATTCCGGCAGTCCCGGCAGTGAATCTGAGCCGGGATCAAGGGCCTGAATCCTGTGACTTTTTGGAGCAGGAATTAACAACGAATCTGGAACAAGGGATTTCTATGAAAGACATCATACGAGTAGCTATCATTCAGCCCAAGCCGTACCCATCCTTCGAAGATCCGAGAAATATCGGTCACGCGCTCCAGTTAATGGAGAAATGCCGGGGTGAAGAGCTGGATGTAATCTGTTTTCCGGAATATTTCCCATGCCTGGGTGAACGGGAGATTGGTTCGGCAGCCCGCAAATTTGACAGCTATGTGATTGCGGGCATAATCGAAGAAGAGGGCGGAATCCGCTATAGCAGCGCTGCTCTTTTTAACAGGACTGGACGGGTGGTGGGCAGACAGCGCAAATTCAACGTTAGTGCGCTGGAGCGCGACAGTCTTGGAATCACTCCAGGCGATGGAGTGTACCGGGTATTTGAAACCGAATTTGGAAAAATTGGTATGCCGGTCGCCATCGATTACTGGGGACAGTCTGAAGCGGGGCGGCAGCTTGCCTACCAGGGGGTCGATATCGTGTTCAATCCGGGCATTTTCCCGGTTCTGCGCGGCCACTGGAAAACGGGAGCATTGGGCCGTGCGTTCGATAATTTCGTTCCCGTTGTCGGGATCAACTCTGCCGATTACAACTCTGTGTTTGGTGAAAAACGCGTTCACCAGCACGGGGGAGGCAGTTTCATACTTCAGCCCCCTAAAATGCTGGACAAGGATGATTTCAACCGCTGGGCAAAGGGGGTGGACAATATCGAAAACTGGGTTCAGGTAGAGCTGGACCAACTCGAACAGGTTTATATCTCCGAAGTTGACCTGGCCACTGCCGCGCGTTTTCGAATCGAATTTTTCAAGCGCTTCGGGTTCAAACCGTGAAAAAGCCTAAGAGAAATATCTATCTGAAGATGAAGACGCTGCCGGAGGCCCGGCAAATTTGGGAGGGCCGGACCGGCGGGCTCCGGCTGGCCGAAGAGCAGGTGGAGGCGGCGTCCAGTCTTGGGCGCGTCACTTCAAAGGCGGTTACCGCCAAAAGGTCCGTCCCGCACTATCATGGAGCGGCGATGGACGGGTTTGCCGTGCTGGCCCGCGACACCTTTGCCGCGAGCGATGCTACACCCGTTCGCCTTAGCCTGGAAAGAGCCTGTCCTGTCGATACCGGCGATGCGTTGCCCGAGTGGGCCGACGCTGTGATTATGATCGAGCACATCGAAAGAGTTTCCGATGCCGAGATAGAAATCCGGTCCGCCGCGTTTCCGTGGCAACACGTGCGTAAAGTGGGTGAGGACATAGTGGCGGGTGAGATGCTCTTGCCTTGTCTGCACGTTTTGCGCCCTGCCGACGTAGGTTCCCTCCTGGCGGCGGGTATTTTGACCATAAGTGTTTTTGCCAGACCGAAAGTCTTCATTCAACCCACAGGCAGCGAAATCATTTCGCCCGGCAGTGCGGCTGAAGCAAAGCCGGGTCAAATTATAGAGTTCAACGGCGCCGTTCTTGCCGGCATGGTGCAGGAATTAGGCGGGACGCCGATTCTGGGCGAAATCGTCCCTGACGATTACGAATCTTTAAAATTGGCCCTCCATGAAGTGATCGAGTCTTCGGCTGATGTCGTCTTGATAAATGCCGGGTCTTCAGCCGGATCCGAAGACTACACGCCGGCTATTATCGAGGAACTTGGGGAAGTGCTGACGCACGGGGTAGCCATGATGCCGGGAAAGCCGGTTATCCTTGGAATGGCTGGGTCGAAACCGGTTATCGGAATCCCGGGATATACCGTTTCGGCGATAATGGCATTCGAACAATTCGTGCGGCCGCTGCTCTATTCTCTTCAAGGGATACAAAGCCCCGCTTTTCCCACCGTTTCGGCCATTCTTGGCAGGAAGCTGCCTTCGAAGCTGGGTCTGGAAGAATTTGCGCGCGTAATTCTCGGCAGGGTCGATAACAGGCTGATCGCCATGCCTATCCAGAGAGGAGCCGGCATAATAACCTCGCTTACCCGTGCCGATGGGATCCTGCAAATTCCACAGGAGCAGGAAGGAATGGAAGAGGGAGCGGAGGTGGAGGTGAGGGTCCTTCGGGCAAAGGATCAGCTTGATTTTACACTCATTATGATCGGAAGCCATGATAATACGATTGATTTGAT